>NZ_JBFXGG010000031.1:0-35786 GCF_050178255.1 Desulfococcus sp.
ATCCTTCCTGAAATGTTTCGCGTGAGTTCGTCTCCTGCGGCATGGGTCTTCTCCGGGATTCGGATCGACGAGATTCGACCCTTTCGGGCCCTCTGCGGCATGTACGACGTTGCCTGCCGCTGGGCGGCAGTGGAGAAGGGTTGGGCGGCTATGGTGTTTGAACGGCCTTGATTCCGCGGCGGCGGCATCTGTCGCGGGAGGCTATTCCTTGACCGTGGTTTCGATCCGGATCTTGTATTTGTCGATTTTGGCATGAAGCGTCGGTCGGGAGAGGCCCAGGAGTTTCGCGGCGCGAGACCGGTTGCCGTCGGTCATGCTGAGGGCTTCACCGATGAGGATGCCCGAGAACCGGTCGATGCAGGCATCGAAAAGGTGCTTGTCGGACGGGTTCATCAGTTCCTTTCGAATCATCTGCCGCAACGCCTCGTCCAGATCACGGGTTCCGGTCTCCTTGACAGATGGCTTCTCCGTGACCGACAGGGTAATGTCCTCGGGCGACAGGGGCGTGCCCCGGTTGAAGATGAGGGCCTTCTGGATGACGTTGGAAATTTCCCGGACGTTGCCGGGCCATCGATATCCTTTGAGCAGGGTTTTAGCCTCCTCGGTGATCCCCGGGTTGTCGATACCGTTTTTGCCGGCGTAACGGGCCAGAAAGTATTCGGCGAGCAGCGGAATGTCGTCCGAACGCTTGGCCAGCGGCGGCAGCCAGATGGTGACCACCTTGAGCCGGTAGTAGAGATCCTCCCGAAACCGACCCTCGGCAATGGCTTTTTCCAGATCACGGTTGGTTGCTGCGATGATGCGAACATTGGTGGGGATCGTCTCGCGGCCCCCCAGGCGCTCGATGCTTTTTTCCTGGAGAAGCCGCAGCATTTTGGACTGAAGGGTCACGGGCATGTCTCCGATCTCGTCCAGGAAGATGGTGCCGCCGTGGGCTTGTTCAATCTTCCCGATTCGCCGGTGGATTGCACCTGTGAAGGCCCCTTTCTCATACCCGAACAACTCGCTTTCCAGGAGCGTGTCGGGAATGGCGACGCAATTGATCACCAGAAACGGTTTTTCCCGCCGCTGGCTGTACTGATAGATCGCTCTGGCGACCAATTCCTTGCCGGTGCCGGACTCGCCTCGGATCAGCACGGTGGCGTCCGTGGACGAGACCCGGCCGATGGCCTTGTAGACCTCCTGCATGGCCGGACTTCGGCCGATCAGGGCGTCATGGGCGGTTTCGTCGGGGGAGACGTCCATATCCACCGGAGATCGCATGAAGCGGCCTGCTTCGATGGCCTTTTCGATGATCTTGAGCATTTCGGGTATCTCGAACGGCTTGAGAACATAGTCGAAGGCCCCCATTTGTGTCGCCTCGATGGCGGTCTCGGTGGTGCCGAAGGCCGTCATGATGATGACGGGGAGCTTCGGGTCGATGCGGTTGAGACTTTTGAAGGTTTCAAGCCCGTTGATCCCCGGTAGTTGGACGTCCAAAATCACCAGATCGGGCCTTTTCTCCCGAACCTCGAGGAGGCAGGCTTCTCCCGATGCGGCCGTCAGAACGGTGTATCCCTCTTCCGTCAGCAGCTTGTGAAAGCTTTTCCGGAGCTGATCGTCGTCGTCGACAACTAGAATGATGCTCAATGTGTGTCTCCTGTCGGTCCAATGCCTGATAATGCCGGTCGACAAATCCGTCTGAGGGAAACTCCCGTCGACATTCCCGGACGTGTGGTCTATTCCTGATGATCCGGCCGATCACAGACCGGAAGGGTGATGATGAACGTGGCGCCCTCTCCTTCGACGGAATGCACTTCCAGCCGTCCGCGGTGCTCGCCGATGATTCGGTAGGCAATGGACAGCCCCAGGCCCGTCCCTTCGTCCTTGGTCGTAAAAAACGGCTGGAATATTTTTTGCCGGATGGCCTCGGGTATCCCCGGACCGTTATCGTTGATCCGGATGATCACCTTCCGACCATGGGCGGCATCGGCGGTGGTTGTCTCGTGGACCGTGATCTTGCCGTTCCGGCCGGTGCCGATAGCCTCGCAGGCGTTGATAATGAGGTTGACGAAGACCTCCTTGAGCTGCTCCGGATCAGCCTCCACCGAAGGCAGCGGCTCTTCGCGAACGATTTTCACCGCGACGTCGTAAGACCTGAGGCGATGCGCCAGTAATTGAAAGGTCGTGTCGACCACCTGAGACGGACTGATATGCTGCATCCTCAGCTTCGGCGGACGCGAGAATTCCAGAAAATTCTGGACGATGGTGTCGACATGCCGGATCTCCTCGGCGATAACGTCGAAATCCTCTTTTTCGGTTTCATCGAGCTCGAGGGTCCGACTCAGGGAGAAAAGGCGCATTTTGATGGAAGTAAACGGGTTTCGGATGGTGTGGGCCATACCGGTGGCCAGCTTCCCCACCATCGCCATCTTTTCCGACTGAAGGAGGTGCTCCCGGCTTTTTTCAAGTTCGGAGTGGGTGAAATCGACATCCTCGATCAGTCCGTGCACGGTTCTGCTGAGGGCTTTGATTTCGTTTTCTCTGGGAGAGATATTTTCACGCCGGTCGGCCATGCGCGTCAGTTCGCGCACCGGCTCGAGGACGTGTTTCATGAGCAGAACGGCCAGAAAAACGCCGCAAAGGAAGACCATGACCATGCCGAGAATAGCCATTACGCGAAGCTGTCGGGCTTGCTCCTGGCTCTCCCGTTTGGCCCTCTGGATCTCTTTTTTATAAAGGGCCTTGAATTCCTCGCACAGATCGAGAACCTTGAAAAAATGCTCTCGTACCGCTGCATGAAGGCGCCCGCCGGTCTCCCGGTCACCGGCCAGGTAATAGTCGATTACCTGGTCCTTGGTAAGGACGTATTGTTGATAGGCCGCGGCAATTCTCTCGATGGCCGCCTCCTGGTCGGCGGTGACCGTCACCAGTCGGGCTTTGCCGATGAGCGTCTTGAAGATCTGGCGGTATTCCCCCAATTGCCTCAGCCAGTCCGGGTTTCCGTCCAGAAAATAATAGGAGACGAAACCTTTCTGGTTGACCAGAGCGGTTTCGAGCTCCTGGGCCGTTTCGAAGGCGGCGGTGTCCTTGTCGATGATGTCTGTCAGGATACCGTCCATCCGGTAGGTGTACCAGACCATCACGACACCGCCAAAAAGAGTGATGAGAAGCAGCACAGCCAGTATGCTGTGGATGCGGAAGCTGAGATTGAGTCGGTGCCACATGGCGTCCTTCTTTTCCATCATTCGTTGGACGGGACCGTTCCGGATCAACGGAGACCTCGGGCGATGCGATTGACCTCCCGAATGGCTCTGTCGACGTCGATGGTGAAGACAGCGCCGTTTTCCATGACGACGCGCCCGGCGATCATCACGAAGGCCACGTCGCTGCCTCTTGCGGCATAGACCAGGTGCGACGTTGGCTGGAACATGGGTTGGAGGTGGGGTTTTTCGGTGTCGACAATGATGACGTCGGCCTGCTTTCCCGGTGCAAGAGAACCGGTGATCCCATCCAGCCCCAGGGCCCGGGCCCCCTCGATGGTGGCCATTCTCAGTACGGTCCGGGCGTCCATGACCGTGGGGTCGAGATTGGCCACCTTGTGCAGCTTGGCGGCGGTGTCCATTTCGAGGAGCATGTCAAGGTCGTTGTTGCTGGAACAGCCGTCGGTGCCCAGCCCGACGCAGACGCCGGCATCCAGGAGCTGGGGAATGGGGGCGATGCCCGATGCCAGCTTCATGTTGCTTTCGGGGTTGTGTGCCACCTTGACATCGTATCGGGCCAGGAGTGTCCGGTCCGATGCCGTCAAAACCACGCAATGACAGGCCAGAAGATGGGGGCCGAGAAGGCCGAGTTCCGCCATATGGGCTATCGGGGTGCGGCCGTAGGTTTTTTGAATCTGGTCGACCTCGTTTCGGGTTTCCGAGAGATGGGTGACGAGCAGGCAGTCGTTTTTCAATGCCGTGTCTCCGGCCTTCTTCAGGAGATCAGGTGCGCAGAGGTATGGAGAGTGGGGCTCCACGGCAATACGTATCAATGGATCTTTCCGCCATTGGTCGATCAGGGCCTGCGTCTTTTCGAAGCCTTTGCGAAGGGGCCCGTAGGCGGGAGATGGAAAGTCGAAAAGCACCTCTCCGACCACGGCTCTCATCCCGGCTCGTCGAGCCGTTTCCGCCACGGCGTCCTCAAACAGGTACATGTCGCAGAAACAGGTGGTGCCCGACAAAATCATTTCCGCACAGGCCAGCGCTGTCCCGGTCGCTACCTTCTCCCGATTCAGTGTCGCCTCGGCCGGAAAGATGTGATCGTTGAGCCAGGTCATCAGGGGGAGGTCGTCGGCAAGACCCCGGAAACAGGTCATCGCCGCATGGGTGTGGACGTTGACCAACCCGGGCATGATGATACCGCCCCGAGCATCGACGGTTCGATCGACGCGCCATCCCTCGAATCCGGCTGCATCATCCACGGCGGCGATGATGTCCCCCGATACGGCGACAGCGCCGTCCGGAATTGTACGATCCTCGTCATCCATGGTCAGAACGAGGCCGCCGGTGATGAGAATATCCGCATGCCTATCCATGGGCGTTCATCCCTTGAAGTATCGCGTTGATGAGACGGTTCAGCTTCGGTGCGGCGGCGTTGGCCACGGCGATGATATCCTCAACCGTCGCCGGCATCGGGCGGTCCGGGTCGTTGACATTGGTGATGATGGAGAGTCCTATGATTTTCATGCCGGCATGAACGGCGACGATGGCCTCCTGAACCGTCGAGAATCCCACGGCATCGGCGCCGATGGTTCTGAGATACCGGACCTCGGACGGGGTTTCCAGGGAAGGTCCCTTAAGACCCGCATAGACGCCCTGTCGGAGTGAAATGCCGCACTGATCGGCCGCGGTCCGGACCAGTGTTCGGAGATCGGGGTCGTAGACATGGGTCATGTCGGGAAAGCGGATGCCCCAGTCCGCCTCGTTGGGGCCGATGAGCGCATTGGTACCGGTCAGGTTGATGTGGTCCGTTATGAGCATGACGTCGCCGGGTCGGAAGGTCGGATTCAGTCCGCCGGCGGCGTTGGAGACGATCAGGGCTGCGACGCCAAGCCGGCGCATGACGCGAATGGGGAAGGTCACCTGACGGGGTGTATAGCCTTCGTAGAGATGGATTCGGCCCTGCATGGCCATCACCGGCATACCGCCCATGATGCCGAAGAGAAGGCGACCGCGATGACTTTCCACCGTAGAAACCGGGAAATGGGGAATTTCGCGATAGTCGAAGGCGTTGCAAACGTTGAGTGTATCGGTGCCTTCCCCGAGCCCCGTGCCGGTCAGAATGCCGACCCGAGGGTTGGGGCTGATCCGTTTTTCCAGGAAATCGGCGGCATCCTCAATCATTTGTCTGTAATCGGCCATAATGTTGCCTTTCCGGTATCGTTGTCGATGTGTCATGTGGATTGAAATCCATCTTTTTTCGATGAAAACTCCTATTTTTATAGTCGAGACCAACGGTTCCGTCAATCCTTCAAATTGGCGTCGATGTGATTGACTTTTTTCGATTTGTATGAAATGGTACCGTTTGGTAAAAATATCTTGGCGAGATCCGGTAACGGGGTTTATTAAAATATTTGAATTTTTTGGGAGATTACAACATGCTCGAGTTAGAACATCCAGAACACCCGGATATTACTGAAGAGATGTGGAAAGATGTCGACAAGATCATTGATGAGCATTACGGACAACCCGGCTGCATCATTGCCGTACTGCGAAAAAGCCAGAGCGTTGTGGGGTATTTGCCGGCACCCTTGATGGACTACATCAGCGCGGGCCTCAATTTGCCGAGGAGCGACGTTTTCGGCGTGGCATCGTTTTATTCCCTGTTCTCCTTGGAACCCAAAGGGCGGCATGTGATCAAGGTCTGTACCGGAACCGCCTGCTACGTCAAAGGCATTCGAGAGGTCATCAGCCGTATCAGCAACAAGTACAACATGGCCGAGGGGTGTACATCCGCCGATCGTTGCTTTTCACTGGAATCCGTCCGATGCCTGGGAGCCTGCGGGTTGGCGCCGGTCATGGTCATCGGCGAGAATGTCCACGGCGCTGTAAAGGCGGATACGGTTCTGGACATCCTCCAGAGATATGAATAAGACTTTTAACCCTTTCGTCCTCCGGACAGGAGAAGGGTTGGCAGGCATAAATGAAACTCTCTGAAATAAAAGAGATATTGAACGCTGAATTCGTCGTCGGCGAAGAGCACATGGACCGTACGGTATTCGGCGGAGGCGGCGCGGATTTGATGGACGACATCCTCTCCGCGGTCGCCAAAGGGTCCGTTCTGTTGACGGGTCTCAATTCGGAACAGGTGATCCGTACCGCGAAAATCGCCGAGGTTGGGGCGGTGGTCTTCGTCAGGGGGAAAAAACCCAACAATTCGATACTGGAATTGGCACGATCGTACGATCTGCCGATTCTGATCACGAGTTATTCCATGTTTGTCGCGAGTGGTCGTCTTTATATGAACGGGCTCAGGGGGCTCGACGGGTCCTGGTAACGCCGGATCAAAAGCCGGAGCAATAGTCGGAGGAAAGAGAAATATGGCAAAATTGACCATAGACGATCTGAAACGGATAAAAAAAGAGCACGAGGGCGATCTGGGATCAGCGGACGTGAAACATCTGCTCGTCTGCGGCGGCACCGGGTGTCATGCCACGGGAAGCATCGCCGTCATTCATGCGCTCAGAGACGAGATTGCAAAGCAGGGTCTCTCGGAAAAGTTCAGGGTGGTGGAAACCGGATGCAACGGTTTTTGCGCCATGGGACCGATTCTGGTGGTCCATCCGGACGGTATTTTCTATCAGAAGCTTACAGCGGAGGATATTCCCGGAATGATCAAGGAGCATTTCATCGATGGTAAGCCCATCGAGAAGCTCATGTACAAGGATCCCGCCACCAAAAAAAGAATACCCCTTCAGAACGATATCCCCTTTTTTGCGAACCAGATGCCGCGGGCGCTTCGAAACAAAGGCATGATCGATCCGGAGAAGATCGACGATTACATCGCCCGGGACGGTTATCAGGGCGCGCACAAGGCGCTCAAGGAGATGTCCGCCGCGGGGATTATCGAGCAAATGAAGATTTCCGGCCTCCGAGGGCGGGGTGGCGCCGGCTTTCCCACCGGCATGAAGTGGGATTTCGCCAGTAAGAGCCCGGGAACCGTCAAATATGTCCTCTGCAACGCCGACGAAGGGGATCCCGGCGCTTTCATGGACCGGAGCATTCTGGAAGCCGATCCTCATGCCGTGATCGAAGGCATGATTATCGCTGCCCGAGCCATTAACGCCAGCAAGGGCTACATCTACGCCAGAACCGAATATCCCCTGGCCATCAAGCGTCTGGAAATCGCCATCGAACAGGCGAAAGCTTACGGTCTGCTGGGAGATGACATCTTCGGCACCGGCATGAATTTCGATATCGAGATATACCAGGGGGCAGGCGCCTTTGTCTGCGGAGAGGAAACGGCGCTCATGCGGTCCATCGAAGGCCGTCGGGGGATGCCTCGGCCTCGGCCGCCCTTTCCGGCCCACAAGGGACTGTGGGAGAAGCCCACCATTCTCAACAACGTGGAAACCCTGGCCAATGTCCCCCAGATCATTTTGAACGGAGGGGCTTGGTATGCCGGCGTAGGTACCGAAAAAAGCAAGGGCACCAAGGTCTTCGCCATTTCCGGGGACGTCAACAACATCGGATTGGTCGAGGTGCCCATGGGCACGCCTCTCAGAACCCTCATTTACGATGTCGGCGGCGGCATTCCTGACAAACGTAAGTTCAAAGCGGTTCAGTTGGGCGGCCCTTCGGGCGGATGCATCCCCGAACAATATCTCGACACCAAGGTCGACTACGAGGAGATCGCGAAGGTCGGGGCGATCATGGGCTCCGGCGGCGTGATCGTCATGGACGATCATACCTGTATGGTCGACATGGCGCGTTTCTTCATGGATTTTATCCAGGACGAGTCGTGCGGCAAATGCACCCCCTGTCGAGAGGGCACCAAGCGCCTGCTGGAGATCTTGGAGAAGATCTGCGACGGACGGGGAACGCCTGAAGATATTGAGGTTCTCGAAGAACTGTCCGAAACGATCAAGGAAGGATCCCTCTGCGGTCTGGGACAGACGGCACCCAACCCGGTGCTTTCCACGCTTCGGTATTTCAGGGATGAGTACCATGCCCACGTCTATGACAAGAAATGTCCGGCCAAACGTTGTGCGGCATTGTTGAACTTCGAGGTGGATCCGGAAAAATGCACCATGTGCGGTGCCTGTTTCAAGGCTTGCCCCGCGGATGCCATCATATGGCAGAAGAAATCAGTGGCCGTGATCAATAAAGAGAAATGTGTCAAATGTCTGACGTGTTTCGACCGATGTAAATTTGATGCCATCAGTTAGAGAGGGAGTCGCGGAAGCATCGTAGGATCACAAGAGACTATAAGAGATCAAGGAGTATAGGATATGATAACAGCCGTTTGTATAATGGGAGGATTAGGAGTCATCGTCGGCGTCGGTCTGGCCGTTGCGTCCAAGGTCTTTTACGTTTGGGTGGATCCGACGATCGAGGCCGTGGAAGGGGTGCTGCCGGGCGCCAACTGTGGCGGTTGCGGATATCCCGGATGTTCGGCCAATGCCGCAGCCATCGTCGCCGGTAAATCCGCCCCCAACTCCTGTGTGGCGGCGGGCATCGAAACCGCCGAGGCCATTGCCGCCATCCTCGGGGTGGCCATTGAGGCAAAAGAGCCGGATATCGCCAAGCCTGGATGCTATTTCGGAACCCAGGATGCGGATCTGAAGTATATTTATAACGGCATGAATGATTGTCGCGCGGCGTCCCTTCTCGGCGGTGGAATGAAGGTCTGCACCATCGGTTGTCTGGGGCTGGGAAGCTGCGCGCGGGCGTGCCCATTCGGCGCCATCGTCATGGGGCCGGACAATCTTCCCATCGTGGATGCGGAAAAATGCACCGGATGCGGCACCTGCGAACGGGTTTGCCCCAAGCACATCATTACCCTCTCTTCGGTGACCCGACGGATCCTCAGGGAGTATACCGAAGACGAATGCACCACCCCCTGTCAGCGGGAATGCCCAGCCGGCATCGATATCCGGGAGTACATTCGTCAGATCCAGTTGGGGGATTACCATCGGTCCGTCCAGGTGATCAAAGAGCGAAATCCCTTTCCCACGGTGATTGGTCGGATCTGCCCGCGTCCGTGCGAGAACGCCTGTCGACGCAACCTCGCCGACGAACCGGTGGCCATCAACTTTCTCAAACGTTTCGCCGCTGATTTCGAGAAGGAGAGCGGTGAGCGGATTCAGCCTTACAAGGCTCCGCCAACCCAACGGCGGATCGCCGTCATCGGCGGCGGGGTGGAAGGACTTTCCACCGCCTTTTTTGCTGCGCGACTGGGGCATGATGTCGCCGTCTTCGAGGCGACGGATCGTCTTGGCGGGCTGCTCAGAACCGCAATCGCCCCTGAACGCCTCTCGGAGGAGATTCTCGATTGGGATATCGAGGGTATCCTCGACATGGGGGTTACGGCCCGGACAGGGCTCTCCATGGGGAGGGACTTCACCCTGGACCGACTGCTGGCAGACGGGTTCGAGTCGGTCTTTCTGGCCACGGGCGGATGGGACAATCGTCTCACCCGCATCTCTCCGGATGAGGTTGAAGCGGTCTTCCCCGGAACCTATCTGCTCATCGACCTGATCAAATCAGATTCCGAACGTCATAACACCATGCCGCTAAAAACCGATGTGGTCATTCTGGGCGGCGGTGCTACGGGCCTCCAGGCGGCCAAAATCTGCTGGGATCTGGGTGCCGAAAAAATCACCGTGCTTTTACGGGAATCCCGTGATCAACTGACCAAGGAATCTCTGGTACTACTGCCGGAATTGGAAGATGCGGACGCTGTTTCCATCGTTTACAATGCTGCTTTGACCCGTGTCTTCGGCGATGGTGGAAATCTCGAAGCCGTCGAATACGTGGATGTGGATACCCGCGCGGCCGTCACGGTCGAGGCTCAGAACCTTTTCGTCGCTGCGGGGCGCTTTCCTGAAATGATCTTTACCCGGGACGTATCGGCCGATGTCGCGGATGCGGATGATGCGGCCGAGACTTCGTTGGAAACGAGCCGGTGGGTCGGCACCGCCGTATACAAGAATCCGGCATTCAAGGAGGAGATCGGCGTTTTCTCGAGAGGAGACGTCGTGACGGATTACAGCGCAGCGATCCGGGCCATCGGCGCCGGTCGTCGGGCTGCCGCATCCATCCATCGGATGATGTATGGGATCCCGCTCACGCTGGACGACAACGTTCTGACGCCCGCGTCCATGATCCAGGATGTGGATCACGTGGAAAATGTCAATACCGTGCCGCGGCAGATTATGCCCATTGCCACTCCCCGGGAACTGGCGGAGAAGGGGATCCTCGAAAAAGGGTTCACCGAGGCCATGGCTGTTAAGGAAGCCAATCGCTGCCTTCAGTGCGGACTGATCTGTTATGAAAAGACACCGGCTGTCCATGCCGGCAATAAAAGCGCAGCGGCCTAGCCGGTCCGCGAAATAACGGAGCGCTTCCTCGAGGGAAGCGCTCCGTTATGATATTTTAAGGGAAAAGGAGGTTGACGTGATCACCGAATACGGTATCGTCACACAAGTCGATGTCAAAAGTGCATGGGTTAAAACCGTTCGGCGAAGCACCTGTGAGGGCTGTGGTTCCAAAGACTCCTGCGAGGCGGCCAAAACGGGTCATGTGGAAGCGCTCAACCTTGTCGGGGCTGGGCTCGGGGATACTGTGACGGTGGGATTCGAAACCGGCTCGCTGATAAAGATCTCCATGCTCCTCTATATCTTTCCGGTGCTTTTCATGATCGGCGGCGCGGTTCTGGGAACCTACCTGGCCCCGCAATACGGCATGGACGAATCCGCGGCGGCGGCTCTTTTTGCCTTTGGCTCTTTTTTCATCTCGTTTGTCTGTATCCGCCTGACCAGCAGCAGGATATCGGGAAACGCAAGATATCAGGCCAAAATCATCAAAATCAGAGGCCGGGCACCAGTCGCGGAAGAATCTTCTGCGTCTGTGCCGTGCAGCAACGGATGACGCCGTTCGAACTCCTCCCGGCGCAGCTTGAATCCCGGTTGTGAAGCCTCTGAACCGCTAAATGGTTTTCACCACCAGAACTGCGGCGCCTTCGAGGGCTCTCACCAGCTTGATACTGACGTCTCCCAGCACGAATTCCTCGGATTTGGATTTTTTCCGGCGTCCTATCACCACCATATCGTAGACATTGCGGCTGAAATGATCGATAATGCCGTCAGTGGCCGTTGGATAGGGGTTCTTATCCAGGAGAATATGGATATTCTCTGGATCGATGCCGCCTTCGACCAGAATTTTCCTGGCGTCTTCCAAGACATTCCGGGCCCGCAGGGCATCCTTTCGCAAAAAATCCTCCCCCATGGTTTCTTCGCCGCTTGTCGGCTGTTGCCGGAAGACATGAAGGAGGGTGATGTCGAGGCGATCCGCTTGAAAGGGCAGTCCGGCAAAATACTGAACCACGCTTCGAGCGGTTTTGGAATCTTTCAGTGCCACGAGAATGGATTGTTGTCTCACGTCAACCCCCTGCTATAGATTACCCATGGATTGGATATATCCGTCGACCGCATCTGATATCTCGCCGACACTTTCATAGTAGACCTCGGCTTGCTGCGAAAAATGCATCAATATATCGTTGAGCATGGGTGGAATGTAGGGATAGAACTTACGTAAATTGACAAAACGCCATTTATCCAGGAGAGAAAAATCACCGGGCTCCAGTCGATCAAACAGATTTCCATAGGTGCGCGGATCGTTGCGGATGCCGTGAACCGTATGAAATCCTTTTCCGACGGCGTAGATCAGGAGGTTTCCAATCCCGAAAATGTCGAGGCTGAAAGGATTTTCCGGCGCATCGAATTCAAAGTCGAAGTCGATCCAGACATAATTACCCGTATGCCGCTCCACGATAATGTGATCGTTTCGGATATCCCCGTGTCGAAACCCGTTGGCATGGAGAAACTGTATCGCATTGAAAGCCGTGATCAAATGTTTGAGAATATCGGGAAGAAGGGTGTGGAAATAGGTGTAATGATCCATCGTGATCGTACCGAGTTGAACGAACAGGTTCGGTCCCGGTACGATATCGAGTACCCGTATATTATTGTTTCTGGTATCTTTAAAAGAGACTCCCTGCATGAAATGGGGGTGGCCTTTAACGAGTTCCAGAATTCGGCTCTCCTTGTCCGGGTCTCTGAAGCAACGGATGGGGACGCCGCCGATGGTGACGAAAAAGGTTTCAAGATATGAAAGCTTGATCAGTCTTTTTTCCCCGGTGTGGATATTTTTGACTTTTTTGACCCAGAATTTGGGGTCATCGATGCCGAAACGACGTTCCCGTTCGTGCCCGAACACAGCATACCGCTCTTCACCGACGATAATTTCATCCCCATTATCGATGGCAAAAAAATCGGAAGTATCCGTGAAGACCTTGCCTCCCATGGACTTCTATAATCCTTCCAGCATTCTCAGCGGCAAGGATTCCATGGCGTATTTCACCTTCTCAAGAAAATTGCGGAGGCCGTTGTTTTCGATGACCACCCCCAAATAGTCTGCAAGCAATGCGAATGAATCGAGATCATCGTCATTGGGGCGCCAGACACTGTCATGGTAGATCCGTATCAGACCGACGGGAGACTTGCGATAGTGGATGGGAACCGACAGCATGGAGGTGATGCCTTCTTTTCGGGCGTCCTCCGGATACTGAACCCGGGGATCGTTCTGGAAATCCTCGATGAAAACGGGTGCACGTGCGGAAAATGCACAATATTTGTCATCTATGAATATCGGGCCCTTGTCAAGGTAGGTCTCGCTGATGCCGCAGCTGGCGACCCGAAAGAGCTGCCCCTCCCGTTCGTCGTAAAGCATGACGCTGCACCCCTTAACTTTCAGGGTGCTGCATATACGTTCCGCAATGTGGTTGATCAAGAGCTTGAGGTCGGTGTAGGCCAAAATGGATCGGCTTATGGCCTTGAATTCCTTGAAATGAATTTTTGCCGCGTCTTCCATCGCTGTGTCTCCTCACGCCTGTATTGAAAAAAGCATCGAAAATAAGGTGCCTTGTTTCGTGTGGAGCTTTGACCGGGGTAGGTGAATTGGGGCGCCGTCGAATACTTGAAGAAGATATAGATGATTTACCGTATCAAATCAAGGAGGATTTCTGCCCGGCGCGTTTTCGATGTCTGGACCGATTGCCGCCGTCGTTTGTTTCGCTGCCTGGACGCCGATCATGGTGCCCAGGCATTTTCAGATGGTCCCCGCCCTGGGATGACAGGAGACCCGAGGCTTGGAAACCACCATCTCAATCCGCATCCAGCTCTTTTTTGAGCCATGCCTTGATGTCGTCTTCCAGGGCATAAACCCCTTTGAGTTCGCAGACCGGTTTTTCGAACCGCTCAGGAAGCTCGAATTTTGCCAATTCGACGGCTGCCTCCGAATTCCGTCGGATAAGGTAGATATAATAGGGTCTTGACCAGCAGTTGATGACGAAATAGGTGGTGTAATCGTCCGGTGATCGAATCACATAACCGTCGCCTCTTGCCCAGTTGTTGCCCCATTCCAGATAGAGCCGGACCGCTTCTTCCGGCGTCATTTCCCAGTTGATGGAATTGATCAGGTCTCTGTCTTTTTTGATGTCCTCGAGCGTCAACATTATCTGACTCCTTTCTGCGTGTCCCCGGGAGGCCCGGATGGTAGACGGAAATGGTGGGGCATGGTTAAAAGTTGAATTCTAATATAAAGACGATTGGGAGAATCACAAGCCACATGCTGTTTCTTCATTCGATTCGACTCGGGATGAGAACGACGGCTCGACGTTAGAGGTTTATTTTGCCGTTTCGGGTTAAAAACGCCCGAACCTTCGGATCGGCGCTTTCTGAAAGGAGCTGATCGGGGCTTCCCGTAGCGATCATGCTTTTGGTTTCTGCATCGAGATAGACGGCATTGTCGGCGATGTCGAAAATCGACGGGAGTTCGTGGGTAACCAGTACCATGGTCATGCCGATATGGTCACGGAGTTGAACGATGAGGTCGTCCAGGTGGGATGAGGTGATCGGGTCGAGTCCGGCGGAAGGTTCGTCAAAGAAAAGGATGTTGGGATCGAGCGCCAACGCGCGAGCAACGCCTGCTCTCTTCCGCATGCCGCCGCTGATTTCCGATGGATAATAATCTTCAAAACCGGCAAGTCCGACCAGAGCAAGTTTCAGCGCAGCCAGGTCCCGGATGTCGGCCGGGCTGAGATCGGTATATTCTCCCAAGGGGAGGCCGATGTTTTCGGCGAGGGTCATGGAACTCCATAGCGCACCGCTCTGGTAAACGATGCCGAATCGACTGGAAACCCCCGCGCGTCGATCGGGATCCACCCTCCACAGGCTGACGCCTTCGATAAGCACTTCCCCTCGGGAAGGCGGCTTCAAACCGCTCATGCATCGCATGACGGTGGTCTTGCCGCAGCCGCTTCCTCCCATGATGACGAAGATTTCTCCTTTATTGACCTGGAAGTTGAGATTCCGCTGGATTACGAAATCCCCATAAGCGATCTCGAGATTTCTGACGATAATGGGCAGGGTCTGTTGAGTCATAATGACAATGTCCTGTACGTGACCGAATAGCGGCTGAGGGAGACACCAAAGACTGCACGGGCATCTTAGGGGGATGCCGTGGTGATGTCAAATGAAAGATAGGCGAATGCCGATATGAGACTGTTCAAGGGCGAAGGGGAGAACCCCCTTCGCCGGATATCTGCGTGCAATCATCCGATCATACAGCTGCAGTCGCAGGGAACGCGTTTCATGCGGCAGACTGACTCATCCTCGCCGCTGCTCAGACATTCCTCGAACGACTGGTCACAATTTTTCAAACAGTCCCTGTCGATATTTTTGGATTCATCGCTCATGGATACACCTCATTGATGTTGTCGATTTAAAAGAATAAACTCACGGGTTCTCCCGCAAGATACCAACTCGTATCATAAGCATCGATGATTCATTTTCAATCCAACTCCACTCGAAGAAGCGTCTGTCAGCAATGAACGGCACGCCGACGCCGAAGCGCTTGATCTTCGTTCCAATGCAGATTATGTTAAAATAGATATCATAATTTTCGACTTGCATGATGGAGACCGGCACCGGCGGTTCTAAGTCAAATGTTGGGAACTGTCCTTGAAAACGAGTCCTTGACGGGCTTGACAGCCGAATTTATGGTCGGCTTGCCATATGCGATGGCGATCCGTTCATCGGCAGTCTTTCTCCCCGTTGAACGGAATGGCCAGAGCCTCCCGGCACCGGCCTATGAAAGTCGAAAGTTGAATGAATGTATTATCGATTTGATGGTCTCACGAAGTGCCCTGAGGGTTTTTGGCGGAATGACGTATGATCCTGACAAGACTATGTAGAAATATATTTATTAACATCTAGTTAGAATTGATGGCAAGGATCGGATGTTTCAACTGATGATTCCATCAAACCGGGAGGGAATGATGATAAAACGGCTCAGCTGCTGGATGATCGGCATATCCATTGTTGGGTTGCTGGGGTGTGCAACGGTATCGATTCAAACCGACTATGACCCGAGCGTCGATTTCAAGCGGTATGAAACCTATGCATGGGACACTGAACAGCAGACACCGAGCGATGCGCTGGCCAGGGATCCCCTGATGCGAAAGCGGATCAAGAAAGCGGTGGATCAGGTATTGCAGGAAAAAGGGTTCAGGCTGAAGACGGCCGGTTCGGTCGATTTTACGGTTGTCGTTCATGCCGGCGTCAAAGAGCGGATGCGCGTTACCAACTGGGGAAGCCGTGGATGGTATGACCCCTGGTGGGGGCCTTATGGTGGACAGGTCGACGTCAGCTATTACACCGAAGGCACCCTGGTCATCGACGTCATCGACGCCGACACCCGGGAACTGGCATGGCGAGGCATCAACGAAGGCATCGTTCGTGAATATGCCGACGTCGAGCAGATGGAAAAGAGCATTCAGGAGACGGTAAGGGAAATTTTGAAGGCGTTTCCTCCGGATGTCGAGAATTCAAATCGGAAATAACGCATCGGTTCGGAGAATTGATTCGTGACGACGGACTCTCCTGGGTGTGAGGGGCCCATCCTGACAGTCGCGTTGGATTGTCGACGACGGTGTGTTGAATAACGGGTGGTTCCATGATCCACATCGAACACAAACCCTTTCAATGGATTCATACCGCCGGTTCTTTTGCCAGCCGCTGTGACCTCGATATCTTTCTGTTTGAAAAAAGCGCGCTGGTGGTGGCGACAGAGCGTGAGGATGATGCTGCATCGGGAATGAGCATCAGCAGCGGAGCACCGATCCTTGCAACCATCATCCTGCAGAAATACCGACTCGACCCCGATAATGTCTTCTGGATCGAGCATTATCCGGAAAAATGGGTGGACGGTCGGCGAATTTACCGGGTGGCTGAGATCTACCACAGGGTCACCTTCACGTTTCGTGGGAACCGATTCGTGACGCCCAAATGGGAAGCCCTCGACATCGACGGCACGCGTGCCTTTATCGACGCCCTTAAAGTTTCCTGGAATATCCCGGAAGTGTGATCGGCCACCCTGTCATGAGATCTGCCCTGTTCCCGATACTGAGAGTTTCAATTTTCGGTATAGATGGGCCGCTCCCTCCCGGCACTTCTTTCCGGCAGCCGTCATGAAAGCCGAGAGTCGGGTTAGCGTATAATCCTGGATAAAGCACTTCAGTCCCGACGAGATTGACGCGACGAAGCGCCGGATCGGGGGAGCGCTCGCGAACCTTCCGTATTTTTCCCGAAGCCGCTGCCGGCGGCAAAAATTCTGTTGACAAAATTTAGCCGATGTGAAATAGACTCAACCTAACGACCGGTCGGTAAAACAGTGTCGCAGCGGTCCGACGCATGTCGGGACTGAAGAGGGATTTTAGATGAGCAGCATGAAGGATACCATCAAGTCGATCGCCATCGAACTCTTTTTCAAAAAGGGGTACTTCGCGACGAGCATCAGTGAGATCGCAAAGGGAAGCGGTATCCAGAAAGCCAGCATCTATTATCATTACAGGAGCAAAGAGGACCTGCTTTTCAGCATCTTGAAAGCGACCATGGACGACCTGACGCGATATCTGAAAAACAACCTTGCGGGGCTTGACGACATCGAGTCCAAAATTCGCGTTGCCGTACACGGTCATGTCCGCTTCCATCTGGAGCGCCAGAAGGAAAATTTCATTGCCAACAGCGAGTTGCGGGGGCTCACCTCGGAACATTACCGGGCCATCGTCGAGAAACGCGATGAGTACGAGCGGATTTTTCAGGATTTGATTCGGCAAGGTCGCGAGGAAGGGATCTTCGCGGATGTGGACGTCAAGATTCTTTCCTATGCCATATTGACGCTTTGTACGGCAGGTGCATCCTGGTTCAATCCCGGTGGTCGCCTCACCGTTGATGAAATCGCAGACATTTACGAGAAGTTTATCCTGAACGGTCTGAAACAGGCGTGCGAGGCGTCGGCGCCGTCGAGATGCGGAGCGAAAGGCATGGCGATTTGTAAAGCATAGTCCAGGAAACACTACAGCGTTATTGTGTATGACTGTTTCTGGGAACGGCGCTCGGGTCTTGACAAACGACGGCGCTATATAGAAGCAGCTGATGCTACCCTACCGACCGTTCGGTAAAATACCGATAAGGCGTGGTGGGTTTGGAAATCTAACGTCCGGACGGTAAGGGCAGGCGTGACACTATCCGATTCGATGGCCCCCCGGGTGCCCGCGATGGGTGTCGGAGAATGAACACCGGCAGCGGATCGCGAAACAGGCTGGCGGAGGTCGATGGTGAATTGCCGAGGCTCGAAAGTCCATGGAAACTGAAAACGGGTCTGAAACGGACCGATTCGGCGATAATCTGCAGGGGAATCGCCCTTGAAAGGAGGCCGTGTTGGAATTTGATTTGACAAAAGAACAGGAAATGATCCGGAAAGAGGTGCGCAAATTTGCTCAAAGCGAAATCGCGCCGGTAGCTCAAGAGTTGGATGAAAAGGAGGAGTTTTCCGTCGATCTGACCCGGAAAATGGGAGAAATCGGGCTGTTCGGCATGTTCGTGTCTGAGAAATATGAGGGTCAGGGTCTGGATTATCTTTCGTACATCATTGCCGTGGAAGAGGTTGCCCGTATCGACGGCTCCCAGGCCGCAACCGTTGCCGCCGGTAACTCTCTCGGCATCGGTCCCCTCTATTATTTCGGCAGCGAGGAACAGAAGCAAAAATATCTGCCCAAGCTTTGCCGGGGTGAAGCGTTGTGGGGTTTTGGTCTGACCGAGCCCACCGCCGGCTCCGACGCAGGCGGAAGCAAAACGACAGCCGTCAAGGACGGGAACGAATGGGTGCTGAACGGCTCCAAGATCTTCATCACCAATGCGGCTTGCGAGATGTCCCTGGGGGTTACCGTTCAGGCCATCACCGGCACGCGCCCCAACGGCAAGCCCGAGTATACCTGCTTTATCGTGGAACACGGAACAAAGGGGTTTAAAGCCGTTCCCATGCACAAGAAGATGATGTGGCGCTCTTCCAACACAGCCGAGCTCTATTTCGACGACGTTCGCATCCCAGAGAAAAACATTCTGGGCAAGCCCGGCGATGGTTTTCACCAAATGCTCAAAACCCTTGACGGCGGCAGGCTTTCCATCGGCGCCATGGGTCTGGGCGGCGCTCAAGGCGCCTATGAACTGGCGCTGAAATATGCCAAGCAGCGGGAGCAGTTCGGACAACCCATCAGCAAATTCCAGGCGGTGGCCTTCAAGCTGGCCGACAGTGCCATGGAGATCGAATGTGCCCGAAATCTGCTCTACAAAGCCTGTTGGCTGAGGAGCCGGAACCGGCCCTTTGAGATTTACGCCGCCATGGGCAAACTTTACTGTTCGGAACTCATGGGCCGGGTGGCCGATCGTGCCGTTCAGATCCACGGCGGCTACGGCCTTATGAAGGACTACAATGTGGAGCGCTTTTATCGGGATCAGAAACTTCTGGATATCGGCGAGGGAACCTCCGAAGTCCAGCGTATCGTCATCTCCCGGCACATCGGCTGTTGAAACCCCTTACTCTAAAACCGGTTTATCGGAGGATACCATGAGCGAAAGTTTGCTGCTGGTGGAGCGGGAGGATCAAATTGCGATACTGACCCTCAACCGTCCCCAGGTGATGAATTCATTCAATTTTGACATGCTGAGGGCTTTGAGGGATCAGGTGGAAACGCTGCGATTTGATCCCGATGTCCGGGTTGTCATCATCACCGGTGCAGGCGACCGGGCCTTTTGTGCCGGGGCCGATCTCAAGGAGCGGGCCACCCTGTCGCCGGTCCAGGTCAAGGAATACATTTTTACCATTCGGAACCTCTTTACGACCATCGAGCAGCTGCCTAAACCGGTCATCGCCGCCGTCAACGGCATTGCTTTGGGCGGTGGAACTGAACTGGCACTGGCGTGCGACGTCCGCATCGCTGCTTCGGGCGCAACCATGGGGCTTACTGAAACCCGCCTGGCCATCATTCCCGGTGCCGGCGGCACGCAGCGGCTGCCGCGACTTGTTGGTAAAGGCAAAGCCAAGGAATTGATTTTTACCGGTCGGCGGGTGGATGCGGCCGAGGCCCTCGACATCGGGCTGGTCAATGCGGTATCGGATGCCGCAGACCTGATTACCGCGTCCAAAAAAATGGCCGGTATGATGTGCGAGACCGGGCCTGTTGCCATCGAACAAGCTAAATATGCCATCAATTACGGCATGGAGACCGATCTTGCCACCGGCTTGGCCATTGAATCCAATGCCTACTGGGTGACCATCCCCACCGAGGATCGCCTGGAAGGGCTTGCCGCGTTTCGGGAAAAGCGGAAACCGGTCTACAAGGGGAGATGAGATGAGCGAAAACAGAACCTTTTGGGAAAATGAAGAAAGAAAACTGGATGAGCGGGTACACGAAGCAACATGGCCCGGGGGCCAGAAAGCCGTCGATCGTCTGGCTAAACAGGGAAAACAGCCGGTACGGGATCTGATTGGGCTTCTCATCGACCCGGGAACCGAGTTTTTTGAACTGAGTCGGATTGCCGGCTTCGGTGTGAACTATCCCGGCGGCATCGACGATGTTCATTGCGCCGGGCTGGTCACCGGCATCGGGAAGATCCAGGGTAACTGGACCATGATCTTTGCCAACGACAGCCGGGTCAAGGCAGGCACCTATTTCCCCATCACGCTGAAAAAACACGTTCGCGCCCAGGCCATCGCCGAACGGTGCGGCTTGAACTGCGTCTATATCGCCGATTCCGGCGGCGCCTTTCTCCCCATGCAGGCCGAGGTGTTTCCCGACGACGGTCATTTCGGTTCCATGTTTTTCAATATGGCGCGCATGTCGGCCAAGGGGCTCAAACAGGTGACCTTGAGTACCGGCGGCAACACGGCCGGGGGTGCCTACATCGTCTTCATGGCCTGCCAGTCCGTCATGATCGACAAACTGGCCTACTCCTTTCTGGGCGGACCGCCCCTGGTGAAAATGGCTACCGGTGAAGTGATATCCGCAGAGGATTTGGGAGGCGCCCGGGTTCATACCCAGATCTCCGGCGGTGCGGATCATTTCTGCGCAAACCAGGCGGATGCGGTGACGCGGGTACGGGAGATCCTGGCCCTGGAACCCCCTCAAACGCTTCAGGTTCACCGGTATGCGGAATCACCGCCTGCCGTGGGCCCTGATGCCCTGTACGACCTCATGCCGGCGGGCATCCATCAAAGCATCGACGGTCGACAGATTCTGGAAGCCATAGCGGACGATTCCTATTTCATCGAGTACAAGCGGGATTATGCGCCGGGCAGGGGCGACAATATTCTCTGCGGAAAGATCCGCATCAAGGGAATACCCATCGGCGTCGTCGCCTCCAATGCCGTGGGGATCATTTTTGCCGAGGCGGCGCGAAAGGCGGCCGAATGGATCGTCCGCTGTTCACAGGAAAAAACACCCCTTTTGTTCGTTCAGAACGCTCCAGGTTATATGGTCGGCTCGGAATCAGAGCATCAGGGTATCGGGAAATATGGTTCGGACATGGTGCGGGCGGTCTCCTGCGCCCAGGTGCCCCGAATTCAACTCGTCATCGGCCCCGACAACGGCGCGGCAAATTACGGCATGTGCGGCCGGGCCTACAAGCCGCACTTCCTTTTTCACACCATGCGAGCCCGAACCGGTGTCATGAGCGGACGGAGCGCTGCAGGTGTCCTCCTTTCCATTGAGGAGCGCAACCGAGCGGCCAAGGGAAAGCCCATGACCGACGAGGAAAAACAGGCATTCAGCCGGAAGATGATCGACAAATACGACGGTGAAGCGCATCCTTTCTATTGCGGCGCCCGGATTTTGAGCGACCGCGTCCTCAAGTTTTCCGAAATCCGTGATTGGTTGGGTATGGCCTTTGAGGTGAGCCTGCTTGAGCCCATCGGTGAACCGTCGTTTGGAAATTTCAGATTTTAGAAAGGAGAGAGGGACCATGACGGAATATGATTACTGGAAAATTTTCCCCCGAATGCCGAAGAAGGTGACCATCGGCGACATCACCGTCCGGGATGGATTCCAGCACGAGGAAAAATTCATCTCTACGGCGGCAAAGAAGTTTTATCTTGAGGAACTGATCTTTGCAGGATGTCGGCATATCGAGGTTACAAATCTGGGCAACCCTTACTTGATGCCCCAGTTCCGAGACGCTGAAGAGCTGCTTGCCCATCTGCGGGGAGACCGTTTCAAGAAGAAATGTGAGCGCAAGGGCATCAATTACGACGATATCTGTCTCACCTGCATCACCATCCGGGAAGGCGCCGTGGATCGGGCCATCCAACTCAAGGAGAAGGGCCTCGGACCCGACCGTGTGCTGATGATGGTTTCCACGGAGGAGGAGCATCATTTCGCCAACTCCGGAACGAGTCTGCCGGATTATTGGAAGGAGGCGGAGCGGTGCATCAAGAAGTGCACCGACGCCGGCATCAAGATGTGCGGGACGGTCAGTACCATCTGGGGCAGCCCCATCGGCGGCGCCACAGACATGAAGGATGCCGTGGAGTTCACCAAGCGGTGGCTGGAGATCGGGGCTCACGACGTGGAGCACGCCGATCATGACGGCAGCGCATCGGCGCCGGACGTCTATCGGTATTTTTCCATGATCCTCGATGAAATCCCCGAGACCCGTCTCCACATCGCCCATTTCCACGAGACCAAGCGGGTAGCCTCGGCCTCCGTTCTGGCGGCGCTTCAAGCCGGCATTACGAATTTCGAAGCGACCCTGGGCGGTCTCGGCGGTCAACCGGCAAATTTCCTCGACGACTGCCCCGTCAAGGGTACCGGCGAATATTATTACGAGGATCCCCGGTATGTGGGCCTGGTCACTCTGGAGGATACCCTCGTTCAGATCGATGAGATGGGCATAAAGCATGGCTGGGACGTGGACCGGGTTCTCTGGATCGGGAAACAGCTGGAGCGGACCGTCGGTCGGCGCCTGCGGTCGGAGGCGATTCTCAACGGTCGAACCCTCAAGGAAGGACATCCGGAATTTGCCCGGCCGGGGCTTGTCAAGGTCAAGGCCAAACTCGGTGAGGATCCGGGGCAGAAGCTTCCCAGGGATTGGGACGAAAAGGCGAATCTCCCGGAACAGTATCGTGCCCGGAAATGAAGGCGTTCATATTTCAGGATCATTCTGATATAATCCTTACCGGCCCGCCATTCGTCAGCTTCGGCGGGGCCGGAAGCAGATGTCAAATTCGGGCCTGTGATCGCCGGGACCCGGCGGATGGTAATGAACCGGACACCAACACATTATGGAGTGAACATTATGACAGCACAAGAACAGCCACCTCATATCAACGTGGACTATTTTGAAGATTTGACCGGAGATATTGCGGAATCCGGGCAGAGTGGGATCGACGAAATCGGGAAACGTCTGAAATCTCTCAGAGAGGAGAAAGGACTATCCCTCGAGGAACTCTCCGGGAGAACAGGGTACGACGCAGAGTTTCTGGCCAAGATTGAACGCCAGGAAATCTATCCTCAGCTGGGGACGGTCATCAAGCTTTCCAAATCACTGGATGCGGCTTTCGGACAGGTTCTGGCCGGCAAGGGCGACAAACCCTATTCCATTACGCGTCGCCGGGACCAGAGAACAGTGGCCCGTTCCACATCCCACAAAGGGCAGAAAAATATCTACACCTACAAGGGGCTGGCGCCCGAGGTCAAGGGACGGAACATGGAACCGCTGATTGTCCATCTTCAGCCGGCGCCGGAAAAAGAGCTCTCCCAGCACGACGGAGAGGAGTTTATCTATGTTCTCAAGGGAAGTGTAGTGCTGGAGATCGGAGAGGACCATTTCGAACTGGAGCCGGGGGATAGTGTGTATTACCTGTCGACTATTCCCCACTGGATCGCGGCAAAGGATGACGGCGCTACGATTCTGGCCGTCATCTACGACAAATAAAACCTGAAAGGGGCGACCTCCGGGGTGCCGCACGGTCCTGCCGCCCCTGCCTTCCTTTGCCGGAATACGGCAGGGAATATCCGATTTTGGAACCCGGAGTGAAAGGGAGGCGCGCATGCCGGTCACGGCAGTCGACAAGAAAATGCTGTATTATGATCGAAGCGACAGTGAGACGGGTCCGGCCCTTATCCTGGTTCACGGCTCCGGCGGGGATCACACCCATTGGCCGGAAGGGTTGCGGCATCATCGGGGGATTCGGGTCTATACACCGGATCTGCCCGGTCATGGGCGATCATCCGGCGTTGGATGCACAAGCGTCGAGGCTTATGCCGATGTTATCGATCGGTTTGCCCGAAGCCTCGGGATCGAAAAAGCGGCGGTAGCCGGCCACTCTCTGGGCGGTGCCGTCGCCTTGACATTGGCGATTCGAAAACCCGGATGGCTTAACGGCGCCATCCTTGTGGGCACCGGAGCCCGCTTGCGGGTTCTCCCGAAGATTATAGACGGATTTGAGAACGCTTTCGAGGAAACCATAGACATGATCTGTCGCCAGTCCATTGGGCCTCGGGCGTCGGCATCCCTGAAAGCGGCGCTTCAACATCAGATGCTGCACAACGAACCTGATGTGATTTCAGGCGATTATCTCGCATGCGATCACTTTGACGTCATGGACGACATCGGGAATATCGACTGTCCCGCACTGGTGATATCCGCCACTGACGACCGGATGACACCGGTCAAGTATGGGCAATATCTATCCCGGCATATTCCAGGGGCGACATTCGCCCTCATCGAGGGCGCCGGACACATGATGGCCGTCGAAAAGCCAGAGGCCCTCATCGCCGAGGTGGTCAGATTCCTGGGAATACCGTCCGAAAAGTGATCTGCCTTTCAATTAGAACCTTCGATTCCGAAGGATTTTTCAGACCGATATGACATTCGACCAAGGGGGCATAATGGGCAAATTGTTATGGACACCATCCGAGCAGCAGGTTCAAGATTCCAATATGTATCGATTCATGACCGGCGTAAACCGGAAATACGGCACAAACCTCACCAGCTATCCGGAGCTTTGGCAATGGTCCGTGGATCATATCCCGAAATTCTGGGCGGAGATGTGGGACTACGCCAAGGTTATCGCCTCCCGGTCGTATGATGAGGTGATCGACGACGTCACCCGGATGCCTGGGGCTCGATGGTTCTCCGGCGCACGCCTCAATTTTGCCGAAAATCTTCTCCGATACCGGGACGACAGGCCGGCCATCCTCTTTCGGGGGGAAGATCAGGTGAGACGACGGCTGACTTACGCCGAGCTTTACCGGGAGGTGGCCGGGACGGCGGCATCCCTGCGGGCCATGGGACTCAAGCCGGGAGACCGGGTCGTGGGGTTCATGCCCAATATGCCCGAGAGCATTATCGCCATGCTGGCGGCCACGAGTTTGGGCGCCACCTGGTCGTCCTGCTCCCCGGACTTCGGCATCAAGGGCGTGTTGGATCGTTTCGGTCAAATCAAGCCGCGGGTGCTCTTTACAGCCGACGGATATTTTTTCAAGGGTAAAAGAATTGACAGCCTCGACCGTATTCACGAGATTTTGAAGCAGATCGGGACGGTGGAGAAGGTCGTCGTCATACCCTACACAGTAGATGCCCCGGACATCAGCGCGTTGCCGAATGCCGTGTTGTTCAATGACTTCCGGACCGATACGGCAAACGACATCGAATTTGAGCAACTCCCTTTCGATCATCCTCTCTACATTATGTATTCGTCCGGAACCACCGGGCTGCCAAAGTGTATGGTCCAGGGAGCGGGCGGCATTCTCCTGCAGCAGATGAAGGAGCACCTGCTTCACACCAACCTTCGCCGCGAGGATCGTATCTTCTATTTCACCACCTGCGGCTGGATGATGTGGAACTGGCTTACCTGCGCGCTTTCCGTAGGCGCCACGCTGCTGCTGTACGACGGCAACCCCTTCCATCCCGGACCGGAGGCCTTGTGGCAGATGGCGGAAGAGGAAAAAATGACGGTTTTCGGCACCAGCGCGGGCTATATCGCCGCTTTGATGAATACGGGACTGATTCCCCGCGAGCAATTTGACCTGACTGCTCTGAGGGCGCTTCTCTCGACGGGGTCACCCCTTTCCATAGAGGGATTCGACTTTGTCTACCAGGCAATCAAACCGGATCTTCAGCTGGCTTCCATCTCCGGCGGCACCGACATCAACGGCTGTTTCGCCCTGGGCAATCCCATGGGGCCGGTATATGCAGGCGAGCTTCAATGCCGGGGGCTCGGCATGAAGGTCGAGGCGTTCGACGAGAAGGGGCAGCCGGTTATCGGTCGGCAGGGTGAACTGGTTTGCACCGCGCCCGCCCCTTCGATGCCCATTTATTTCTGGGACGACCCGGACGGGAAAAAATACCGGGACGCCTATTTCGACGTCTATCCGAACGTATGGCGGCACGGTGATTATATCGAGATCAACGAGCGCGGGGGCGTGACCATCTACGGTCGTTCCGACGCGACTCTCAACCCCGGCGGGGTCCGCATCGGCACCGCTGAGATCTATCGGCAGGTAGAGATGCTCGATGAGATCGAAGACAGCCTGGTAGTCGGCCAGGAATGGAAAAACGATGTTCGGGTCATCCTTTTCGTCAAAATGATGCCGGGTTACGAGCTGACTGATGATCTCAAGAAGAAAATCCGCGACACCATCCGCACCAATGCCTCTCCGCGTCATGTCCCTGCCAAGATCGTGCCGGTGCCCGATGTGCCCTACACGCTCAACATGAAAAAGGTGGAACTCGCCGTCAAGAAAACCATCCAGGGCCAGGTTGTTTTGAATAAAGACGCCCTCAAAAACCCCGAAATTCTCGATTTCTATGCCGACATCAAGGAACTCCGGGAGGATTGAGCCCCTCGCGGGAATTTCTTCGACGTTGCTTGAGGTGAGTGTTCGGTTTTTGAAACGAAGGGTCTGTGTGACCTGTCGGCACTTCCCGGTAGTGCGGAGGGATCCGTACCACCGGGAGGCCGATCCGCCGGTTATGGGATTCCCTATCCTGATCGGTTTTCGGGAATGGGTTGAACCCAGGCGTTTCTGGCGCCGTCGTAAAACCATTTATCGGGGAACCCTCGCCGCCGGATGAAGCTCGGGCTTTTGGCCCACGCCAGAAGGGCTTCATAAGCCTGGTGAATCCGAATGAAGGATCGCGCATCTCCGCCGTGGTCCGGGTGATGGCGCATGACCTGTCTGCGATAGGCCTGTTTGATGATCTCCCGACATTCAGGTCGGGTCAGGTCGGCTTCATCCAGTTTTAGATGGACCAGGGCATTGCCTTTCAAGGTCGGGATATGAAGCTCCAGAGGAGAAACCGATCGCGGGGACCCATGGCTGCCGTTGCATCGGGCCAGGACATGGCGTGAGGCCAGGTATTTTTTTCGGGTACGTTCGTGTTCGGTCCACCATGCCTTGCCGAGGATGTCACCAAGATCGCTGTAGTCCTCTGCCGGGGCCCGGTTTGCGGATCGGGGATAGATGAAAGAGAAGATCCTTCGTTCACCGTAGGGCATCAGGTCCATGACGATCACGGCGTCGGTGAAATAGAAGGTGGCATATCGAGTGTTCAACGCCCGGAGGAGACCGGTGCGTTGATCCAGTTTTCGTCGCAGCAGCTGCCGACAGGCAATGGAGCAGTAGCGCCGACGGGACATGTTTTCAGATGTTCCGCAGGAAAGACAGCGGTTCCTGCGGGTTTCTTGTTTTTTGACGGGAAGATGTCGGGCTGCGGCATTCATATTGCAAAGTATATCAGCATTCAGCACGGAGATGAAGTGAGAAATCGCATCCCGCCCAGGGTACGGTCCGCCGGTGTCGCTCAGGGCACCGGGATAGTGGATGCCTCGAGGGGCGGACGACGGGTCGACCTCAAGCATCTCAATTTTCTAAAATTGTCTTGACAACTTTACCAATATATGGGATCGGTAGTTAAAATTTTCTCTGAAAAACCTTAAGTGGCAGCTGAAAAAATGAGCGAATCGTGCTGAACCCAAACGCCCCCAAGCCCCTTTACCACCAACTCGCAGAGATTCTTCTGGCCAAAATCAGGGCGGGTGAATATCCGCCGGGGTCTCGTATCCCATCGGAGCTGATGCTGGCTGAAATTTATGGAATCGGGCGTCCCACCGTCCGACAGGCCGTCGAAGTGCTGGTCAGGAAAGGTCTTCTTTCCAGAAAGCGGGGGGCCGGCACTTTTGTTCAAGCGCGGAAGGCGGCGATCGATCTCTTTTCTCTTGACGGGACTACCGCTTCCTTTCGTAAAGAGGGTCTTTCCACGACGACCCGCATCATCGAGACGATCCAGCTCAAAACAGTTTCCGAAAATCCGGAAAATCCGTTTGGCGGCAAGTCGGCCTATGTCTTTCAGCGGCTCGTGGAGGTCGAAAAGATCCCGGTGCTTCTTGAAGATCTCTACCTTCATCCGACGCTCTTCGCAGGAGTGGACCGTTTCGATCTCGTAAACGGCTCCCTGTCGGAGATCGCCGATGAATACTACTACATGCGGCCCGAGAGCGCCCGACAGCATTTCAGGATCGGTTATCTGGAGGATGACAGGACTGTCCTGCTGGGCGTTGGGAAGGTTACGCCGTTGCTCGTCGTTAACCGATTTCTCAATTTTCCGCAGGCGGACAACGCCGTCTATTCGGAGCTGTTCTGCCGAACCGACCGATATGTTTTTTCTCAGACCCTAGGAGGACTGTCCCATGAATAACCGCGGATATTATCATCAGTTCGGCGGCGCCTATCTGCCCGAGATCCTGACGGCCACCTTTGACGAGCTCGAACGGACTTTCCGGGAAGCGAAGAACGATCCGGCCTTCTGGCAGTCCTACGCCTCGCTGATGAGCAGCTATTCCTGCCGCCCCACGCCGCTGACCTACTGCGAAAACCTCACTCGCCATTTCGGGGGCGCCAGGATTTATATCAAGCGGGAGGATCTCAATCATACCGGGGCGCACAAGGCCAACAACGTCATGGGCCAGGGGCTGCTCGTCCGCCGCATGGGGAAGCAGCGGGTCATCGCGGAGACCGGGGCCGGACAGCACGGTGTGGCCACGGCCACCATGGCCGCTAGATTCGGCTTCGAGTGCACCATTTACATGGGGGAGGTCGACGTGGAGCGGCAGCGCCCCAACGTCTTCTGGATGGAGCGGTTGGGCGCCAGGGTTCAGCCCGTTACCAACGGTACGCGCATCCTCAAGGACGCCATCAATGAAGCCTTTCGGGATTGGGTCTCGAACATGGACACGACCCATTATGTGCTGGGAACGGCCTGCGGCCCCCATCCGTTTCCGGAGATGGTGGCCTATTTTCAGTCCATCATCGGACGGGAGGCCCGCGAGCAGATTCTGGAGGCCGAAGGGCGGTTGCCCAGGCGGGTCTATGCCTGCGTCGGCGGCGGATCCAATGCTTTGGGAATCTTCAGCGGTTTCATGGACGATCCGGTGGAACTCGTGGGCGTGGAAGCCGGGGGCGAAGGCCTCCAATCGGGACGGCATGCCGCCCGTCTCTGTTCACCGGACGCCGGCATCGGGGTGGCTCAGGGTTACCGCACCTATTTCCTGCAGAACGCGGACGGTCAGATGAAGGAGACCCACAGCATCGCGGCCGGCTTAGACTATGTGGGCGTCTCTCCCATCCTTTCCGATCTGAAGGAAACCGGTCGGGCCCGGTTTGCGGCTGCGACGGACCGGGAGGTCGTCGACGCCCTTGCCCTCACCGTCAGGAAGGAGGGGCTCATTCCGGCCCTGGAGTCCGCCCATGCCTTTGTACAGGCCTTCAAGGAAGCCCCGGCGCTTTCCCGGGATGACAGCATTATCATTAACCAATCCGGTCGGGGCGACAAGGATATCTTTACGGTGGCAGACGCTTTCGACGATCCCGGATGGAAGGCGTTTATCATCAGAAAGGCGGAACAATACCATGCTTGAAGGCTATATTCATGATCAGCTGAAACAGCGGGATATTCTGCTGATGACCCATATCGTCATGGGGTATCCCTCCTTTGAAGCTTCTCTTGAGATCGTGGCGGCCATGGTCGATGCGGGTGTCGATCTCATGGAACTTCAGATTCCCTTTTCAGAACCCATCGCCGACGGACCGGTAATTCTGGCGGCAAATCAGCGTGCTCTGGAGCGAGGGGCCACCGTGGCGAAATGTATCGATTTCGCGCGGGATGCCGCCGCGCGATTCGACATTCCGTTTCTGTTCATGAGCTACTACAATATCCTGTATCGCTATGGGGTTGCCCGGTTTGTGGACATGATGGCGGATAGCCGGATTCAGGGGGCCATCGTGCCCGATCTGCCGCCGGAGGAGGGGGGCGATTATATAGCGGCCATGGCAGGCCGCAACCTGGATCCCATCCATATCTATGCCCCGACGACCCCTCTGGAACGGATGAAGCGCATTGCAGACGTCTCCCGGGGATTCATATACTGCGTGGCCCGGAAGGGAGTGACCGGCGCGGAAACCGATTTTTCGACAGATCTGGAATACTATCTTGCCCGGTGTCGTCAGGCCACCCAACTGCCGCTGGCTGTGGGCTTCGGCGTAAAAAGCCGGGCGGATATCGACTTTCTCAGGGGCAAAGCCGACATCGCCGTGGTGGGCTCCGAGACCATACGGTTGATGGATCGGGAAGGAACAGGCGCTGTGGCCGCCTTCATTCGGACCTTGAGATGATTCATGCCGGCATATTGGGGGCATATCGGCTTGACTTCACGGGCAGATGCGCTACTTTATCGTCATCTGGAAGACGGACCGGCCGATAAAAGGCCGGTTAAAATAGAAAGGGATGTATTATGATGCTTGAACTGCATGGCATCGCCATCGGCCCCGAAGAGATTCACGAATCCTTCATGCGCTGTTCAGGGCCCGGCGGTCAGAACGTCAACAAGGTCAATTCCGGAGTTCAGCTGCGTTTCAACGTTCAGGACTGCGCTTCTCTGCCCGAGGATGTCCGCAGCCGTCTGATTCGAATTGCCGGAAATCGCATGAACAAGGCTGGGGAGATCGTGCTGACGGTCCAGAAGCACCGCAGCCAGTTCGGCAACCGCCAAGAGGCGTTTTTCCGGCTGGAGGAGATGATCGGAGAGGCGCTCAAGGAACCTGTCTCCAGAAAAGCCACCCGTGTGCCTCGGGGCGCGAGACAGCGTCGCCTCGATAACAAAAGGCACCGAAGCCGTGTCAAACGGCTGAGAGGGAGTGTCGCTCAACGAACGGGGCCGGCGGAAGCTGGTCCCGTTCTGTTTTAGGCTTCAGCTTAGTCCGTGAGAAATTTGAGGCCTTTGCGTATTTCGTGAAACTCGCTTTCGGAGATTTGCTCCCACGGCTGTGATGGGAAGAACTGAAGGAGAGCGTTCACAGCCGGTGAAAATACCTTCCCTGATTTCAGAACCGGCTTTTTGAGACGATATTTGAATGACCCGCCCAGATCAATCACCAGATCGATGATATCGTTATTCTCGTGCAACTCCACAATCATGAAGGGGCGAATCATGCCTTTGCCCATGATCTGCCGACGGCCCCTCGGGCCGGTGGAGACCTCGATGTAAGCCTTCTCGATGGCGGCGGCCTGTTGGTCCGGGGTCATCAGAAAAGCGTCCAGCACAATGTATTCGCCATTCCCAAAAGGCACCCACTCTGTCGTCATATGATCGACTTCCTTCCGTCTTGTCAGGTATCAGTGCTTCCGCGGCATGAAAAAAACAGCCGGTACAGGCTTGTTTATGGCATTACGACCTGATGATGAAAAGAAAAATCTTCACTTTCCGGAAGCTGAAGATCTAACATAACGACATCAATGAAAAGTTGCAAGTCTCGTTCATGGATTTCACGATCCTTGACGATTTAAGGGACGGCATGGTAACGGTCCATGATACATCGGATATCTCTCCATGGCGCGTACCGTGGAAATACCGATAACTGCCTACCTCAATACAGGAACGGGATATGGACATCATCACACACCGGAAGATCAATCAAACCCTGTGCGGCCGACCCTTGACGGTTGAAAAAGGCAACAGCCGCGTAGCGTTGTCGACCACCGAAGCGATGGTTGCAGATGACTCAGGGCTTGTTCATGGCGGTTTTGTTTTTGGATTGGCGGATTATGCGGCCATGATCGCCGTCAACCACCCCAACGTCGTTCTCGGCAGCGCCGACGTCAGATTTCTCAAACCGGTTCGGGCGGGAGAGACAGTCACCGCCGAAGCTTCGGTGATCGAGGAAAGCGGGAAAAAGCGTGTCGTTCGCGTCACTGCTTCGTCAGGGAGTGTCCGAGTCTTCGAGGGAGAAATGGTTTGCTTTGTTCTGGATCGGCATGTCCTGGCATAATGTAAGACCGCCTTCGCATTGAAGATTCGATGCGGCTCGTCTTACCTCCCGGCCAGTGGGGTTCGGGAAGGAGATCGGTTCATCTTATTCCCGTGCGCCGCGCATGTTGTGGCGCTTCTGGGCCGAGAGCACTGCCTTCCGCATGCGCAGGGACAGCGGCGTCACCTCGACCAACTCGTCTTCCCGGATAAAATTGATCGCCTGTTCCAGCGTCATCGGCTTGATGGGCGAGAGAATGACATTGTCGTCTTTTCCCGATGCCCGCATGTTGGTCAGTTTTTTTTCTTTGCAGGGATTGACGTTGATGTCCTGTGCTCGGTTGTGCTCTCCGACGATCATGCCCTCGTAGACCGGTTGGCCGGGTTCGATGAAAAGGCGGCCCCGGGGTTCCAGGTTGAAAAGGGCATAGGCAACGGCGGTTCCGGTTCGATCGGCGACGATGGACCCCGTGAACCGGCTGGGACATTCCCCCCGGAATTCGCCGTATCCGTCGAACAGCGAGTTCATGATGCCGGTTCCCCGGGTGTCGGTGAGAAATTCGTCCCGATACCCGATGAGGGTCCGGGTCGGCACGGAAAACTCCATTCTGACGCGGCCCTTGCCGTTGTTGACCATGTTCGTCATCTTTCCTTTGCGCAGGGATAGTTTTTCGGTGACCACCCCCAGGAATCGCTCTTCGCAGTCCACCATCAACCGTTCCAGAGGTTCCATCTTGATGCCGTTTTCATGATGAAAGATAGCCTCCGGACGACCCACACAAAATTCGTATCCCTCCCGGCGCATCGTTTCGATGAGAATAGCCAACTGAAACTCCCCACGTCCCTTGACCAGAATGCTGTCCCGGTCGCCCACCTCCTCCACCTGAATCGCGACGTTGCGAAGGGTCTCCTTCTGCAGACGCTCGCGGATACGGCTGGACTGGACATACTTGCCTTCCTTCCCGCCAAAAGGGGAATTGTTGATGGTGAACTTCATGGAGACCGTCGGTTCGTCCACCCGGATCCGCGGCAATGCCTTCGGGTTTTCGCGGTTGCAGATGGTGTCGCCGATCTTGACGTCTTCGATGCCGGCCAGAACGGCGATGTCCCCGGGTTGCACGTCGTCTACGTCCACCAGTTTCATCCCTTCGTAGACCTGGAGCTTGGAGACCTTGAGCGGCATGCTTCGGCCGTTTTCAGCGATGCAGACGAGGTTGTCCCGGGAATGGGCGGTGCCGTTGAAGATCTTTCCTACTGCCAGTCGGCCCATATAATCGGAGTACCCGAGATCCGAAACGAGCATCTGGAACGGCGCCATGGGGTCGTGGGTCGGCCCGGGAATCTCCTCGATGATGGTGTCGAGGAGGGCGTGGAGGTTGTCGGCGCGGGCGTCCGGCGAGGTCATGGCGACCCCGTCCCGACCAACGGCGTAAAGCAGGGGGAATTCAAGCTGCTCGTCGGTGGCGTCCAGATCGATCAGCAGGTCATAGATCTCATCCAGGACCTCGTCGGGGCGGGCATCCTGACGATCGATCTTATTGATGACCACGACAATTTTAAGGTTGGCCTCAAGGGCCTTTTTGAGGACGAAGCGGGTTTGGGGCAGGGGACCTTCGGAGGCGTCGACCAGGAGAATTGCCCCGTCGGCCATGGAGAGCGCACGTTCCACCTCTCCGCCGAAATCGGCATGACCCGGCGTGTCGATGATGTTGATGCGGGTGTTTTTCCACACCACTGAACAGTTTTTAGCCGCAATGGTAATGCCGCGTTCCCGCTCCAGATCCATGGTATCCATGAGACGTTCATCAACGGCTTGGTTGGCCCGGAACAGGCCGCTCTGGTGAAACATGGCGTCCACCAGAGTGGTTTTCCCGTGGTCGACATGAGCAATGATGGCGATGTTTCTCAGCCGATCGTTTCTCAGCATCTTTGACATAATGGTTATTCTCCGTGGTGATATAGGATCGCGCCGACAAGACGCAATTAATAACCATAATCATCATGGAGTCGATGACAAGCCCGATACGACGTCGAACACTCACATTCTCAGGTCATGATCCATTATAATGGGTTATTCCGTCATTTGGTAGACATGAACATCCCGCTGGGGATATGGAATACCGATGCCTTCGGCGTCGAAGCGCTCCTTGACGGCGCGAGTGATATCCCAGTAGACCGTCCAGTAATCCCCGGTTCTGACCCAGGGACGGCAGATGAAATTGACCGACGAATCCGCCAATTCATGAACCTTGATGACGTAGGCGGGATTTTTGAGCACCAGGTTATGACCGTCGACGATATCCTCCAGAACCTTCTGGGCCTTTGCGATATCATCGTCGTATCCGATCCCGAAAACGAGATCCACCCGCCGGGTGGCGTTCCCGGTGACGTTGGTGATGACATCCCCCCATATCTGGCCGTTGGGGACGATCAGACTCTGGTTGTCCGGGGTCTTGATCGTGGTCGACACCAGGTTCATGGAATCGACGGTACCGGTGACGCCGCCGGCCGTCACGAAGTTGCCGATGTCATAGGGTCGGTAAAGCAGAATCATGAAGCCTGCGGCGAAATTGGAAAGGGTGTTCTGAAGGGCGAAGCCAACGACGAAACCGATAACCCCGAGGCCGGCCAGAAGCGGTCCGATATTGACCTCGAGCATGGAGAGAGCGATGATCAAACCGAGAATGAAAACGACCTTCTGGGTTGTGTTGACGATAAAGTCCTTGAGCAGTGCCGATAGACTGGCTCTGGTGAGGGATTTTCGGGCCATGGCGCCGACGATGTTGGCGATAATCATGAAAGCGAGGAGGATGAGGATGAATTTGACGATGTTGAATATCCACCGGATGCCGCCTTCCTTGGAGGTCAACCATCCACGAACGGCCGACCAGCTCGAGAGGGCGTCATCACTGCTGATGTCGATGCCTGAAACAGCCTTGACATATTTTTCATAGGTCGCGACATCGCCGCCTTTGGCGTTCAGTTCCCGGAGTACGGCGTTAAATCGGTCGATTAAAGCGGTGCGCTCCTCCCGAAGTCGGGTCAGTTGATCGAGGATCTTCTGCTTTTCCTCGCCTTCAACGGTTTTGCTCTGGATCTGCAATCTGCTGATCTCCGTGACCTTATCCTTCACGAGCCTTTGCCAGGCGTCGACTTCCACGGCGAGTTCCGATTGGGTCAGGGGTGTCAGGAGGATCTTCAGGTCCGGGACGGAAATTTTGATGTTGACGGTGGTGGTCGGAACCGATGCCGGCTCCTTGGATAAGGCCGCTGGGGCGGTGATACTCATCGCTGCAGTCATCAGAATCAGAACGATAAGGCCGAAAGACTTTCTTGACATCGAGAGGCTCCTTTATACTGGGAATTGGATTGATGGCATAATGCTATGCTGTTGCGTCGCTTTTGTGCGATCGCTTGAAAAAAAAGCGGCCTGCTTCTTGAAGAAGCAGGCCGCTTCCGTAATCGATCGATCTAAGTAAAACGATCTAGGTAAAAGAGGGCGCTATTTGGCTTGCTCGACGGCTTCCGTCAGCTCGGGAAGGAATTCGAGGATGTCGGCCACGATGCCCACGTCGGCCACCTGAAAGATGGGAGCCTTGGGATTCTTGTTGATGGCGACGATGAAAGGGGCGCCCTTGATGCCGCCCATGTGCTGGAACGAGCCGCTGATGCCGCAGGCCAGATAGACCTTGGGGCTGACGGTCTGGCCGGAGGTGCCGACCTGACGGGATTTTTCCAGCCATTTGGCGTCCACGATGGGACGGGAGCAGGAGACGTCGGCCCCCATGGCCCTGGCCAGATCGTTCACGATTTCCAGGTTGTCCTGATCCTCGATCCCGC
>NZ_JBFXGG010000032.1:0-35548 GCF_050178255.1 Desulfococcus sp.
AAAATTAGTAGTGCTGGCGGAGAGCCGCGATCAGGCCGCCGACGTATTGGCTGGTCTCAAGAAGCGGATCGTAAACGCGGCGGTCGATATCCTGGGCATGCCCCCGGACGAGGTGATTTTGGTCCCGCCCGGCACCGTCCTTAAGACCTCCAGTGGAAAGATCCGCAGGGCTGCGAGCCGGGAGCTCTACAAGAAGGGCCGTATCGAGCAGGGGCCCCGGGCTGTGTGGTGGCAGCTGGCTCGCCTGACCGCCGGCGGAATCCTGCGGCAAGCCGGCCGGTGGATGCGGCAGGCGGCCTCAACCGGCTATGCCGGTTATTGCTGGCTGCTCTTTATGGTGCTGGGAGCGTTGGCGGCCCCTCTCGTATTCTTGTTGCCGTGGCGCGGCGGACGCCGGCGCGTAGCCCGGACGGTGGCCCGGCTGCTGGCCCGCCTCACCGGCACGCCCATCGTGGTCCGCGGTCTGGAGCATCTGCAGACGGAAGAGCCGCTGATTCTGGTCGCGAATCATCAGAGCTATATGGACAGCATAGTGCTGATAGCGGCGCTGCCGATGCGATTTGGTTTTGTCGCCAAGGCCGAGTTGGCCGAAAACGTCGTTTTACGTCGGGTTCTGACCCGCCTCGATGTGGTCTTTGTAGAGCGGTTCGACAGTCGCCAGGCCATAGAGGATGTCCGAAGGATCGAGAAGCTTGCCGCTGCCGGACAGTCGCTTCTGTTCTTCCCCGAGGGCACCTTCCGACGGATGCCCGGGCTGCTGCCGTTTCATATGGGTGCGTTTCTGATCGCTGCGGATAACAATCTGGCGGTGGTGCCCATCGCCATCCGGGGGACGCGGTCTAAATTGCTCCCCGAAACGTGGTTTCCGCGGCGGGGCCCGGTGCATATCTTTATCGGTCCTCCTCTCCGAGGAGAGGGACCGGGTTGGGCGTCGGCCCTCGATCTGCGCGAAGCGGCACGACGGCAGATCCTGCTTCACTGCGGCGAGCCGGATCAGGGTGGGGATGCATAACGGGGCAAGCGGATGATGGCGTCTGTTTTCAAGATCACTTCATTCGATTTTCAAGCCGAAATCAATTTTGGCCATGCCGGATATCCGTTCTGGAATGATCGGAACCATGACGTCCTTTAAATCCGCTCTCGGATTACATGAAACGACAAGTGGGATTCCGTGACCTTGCTGCGGCCGGTGTAGAGGAAAACGGTCATCCACAAGACCTGCAGGGCCAGGATCACGGCGGGGTGCCAAAGGCATTTCATGCCCTGAAGCACCTCCGGCGCTACAACGACGGTTTCGGAGCAGCGGAAGGCGATGACGGCGGCATAAGCAACGGCCCCAAGGGCCATGACCTGGTAGGTGGAGAATTTCCGTCTTCCGCGGTAGTCGGCCCGGAAGACTTCGGAGACAGAACGCCAGACCTGGGTGATGACCAGGCTCTCGAAGAAGGCCGTGGTGGGAAAGCCTTTGAGGAACAGGTAGATGCCGGCGATGCCCGCGCTGCAGTAAATCACGGCGGTGACGGCCTGGATGGGGACGACCGGCACGCCGTCCCACCCGTCGGCGTAGGCGATCTTCTTGGTTTTGCCCGAGAACACAAAGCGCTTCCTGGAAAAAAAGCGCTGGATGAGGGGATGGCAGGCCTTGAGCGGCTTGCCGTAGCAGCAGCCGAAACTGATGCAGGCGAGTCGGCCGACGCCTTCGCCAAAGGCATAGCTCACGGTAAGCGCTGCCATGAAGATCATGATGTCGATGGGGGTCTGGACCCAGGGCCGAAGTGCCAGGTTGGCCCCCGCAACCAGCCACGGGGCGATGAGAATACCCACGAAGGATGCGCCGCCAATGGTGAAGGTGTAGCGTTTTTTTTCGACGATCCCGGCGACGGTCCGGGAGGCGGGGATGCAGACCCCCAGGAGTGTCGCTGTGACGGCAAGGACGGCCACGAGGGGCGCGCCCACGGATCCCATCAGAATGATGAAGATCACGACGGACAGCCCGTAGGCATTGGCGTTAAAGAGGCCGTAAAAGGTCAGGTTCTCCCCCTGCCAGCCGCCGGCGTGCTTGAGGCGGGGGAGGACGGCCAGGATCTGCCATCGCTCCGAAGGCAGCGTTTTGAAGCCCCACGAAAAGACCAGGGTCAACAGCAGGGTCAATCCCAAAATAAACAGTTCATCGGTCATCTGACGTCTCTCCTCTGACACCTTTGATCAGGTTAAAGCAATGCGGGCCTTCCCCGCGGTATTTCGGACAGGTCGACGAACCGCTCCGATTGTTGCCGGCTTCCGCCGGCCGATCTCCTGGCGCACCCGGACCTCCGTCTCTACCAGAGGCCTGCCGAACCCCTCGGAGAAACGGGTCTGCACTCCCTGACGGTGGAGGTTTTCAAGGATGTCCTCGGAAAAGACAATTCGCGCCGGCTCGAAAACGAGCACGTCGGTGGAACTGCCGGGCCGATAGAGGCTCTTCGGCATGCCCTTTTTCAAAAACATCCCCGGTGCCACGTTCCGGGGAGCATCATACCGCGTGTCGCTATAACATTGTACAATATCGCCGATCATGAGGGCCGCCACCTCGATCATGGCTGCCAACCCCACCCGGCTGCCGCCGGGCACGTCAGTGTCGATGACGGTGACAATCCGGCGGTTTTTGGAAAAGGATGCACTGGTGGCCATGAGCGCCCCAGGGTTGCATGGGTGATAGTCACCCGCGATTTCGTATATATCGACGACGCGTCCGGCTACCGGGGTGTGATTGTAGTGATACTTGTCGGGGGTCAGCCGGAAAACGGCCACATCGCCGCCTCTGAAGGCCGATAACCAGATCGGCTTGTGAGGACTGATGAGCTCTTCGTAGTCGAAGAACTTCTCCTTGATGAAGAGTTGGGAGGTTCTCGAAAAAGAGCCCACCAACACCCGGGCGTCGGCGGGCGAAACCACGACGTCGGGATTGTCCGGCATGGGCCGCGTTTCCCAGTAGCGGATCTTCCGCTCGAAAATTTTTCGGGCTGTGTCAATTTCATGGGGCGGATCAAGGCATTCAGTCAGATCGATTCCCAGCTCCCTGTGGAATCGCCCGGCACGGGCGATACGGCTGCCAATGGCGGCATCATAGGTGTTCCACGCCAAAAGACGCGATATCCTGGCTGAAATCAAAAGGTTGAAAAGGCGGGACGGCCGCTCCCGCTCGGCGGCGTAAAGGGCGTTTACCAGCCGATCGGCATACAGGGTTTCGGTCTCTACCCGTCCCGTGGACCGTTCGATATATTGATGAGGGGTCAAGGCGGTCATGGGGTTTCGATCTCCCTGTTCTGCTGGATGTCGTGATGGATGCTCAGGATAATGAGCTGGATCAGCTGATGCAGGGACCGATCGTCGATTTCCTCCGTGACGATCCCGCGTCGGATTTTCTGGAAGAATTCCCAGGCGCCCTGATGGCCCAAGCCCAGGATGCCGGCAAGCGCCTCGCGAAAGACGCCGCGTTTCAAAGCCGCCCAGGCATCCAGCTTGATGAAATTCTGTTCGAGAAAATCGATGGACTCCATCATGTGGCGTTTTCTCAGGGTTTCCCGATAGTATTGCTCCGAGGCCGTGTTGAAGACATCGGCCGGGAGCTTCATGGGATGGTCGACATTAACCTCCTCCAGGATAGACCGGGTCAACCGGTCGGCTGCGGCATGGGTTTCGGGGGCCTCGATCCGGTCGGAAAGATCCGCCAGGATCTCCGAGAGTCCCATCATCTCCACCAGGTCGGCGGCATCGGTCCGAAGGATGTCGACGAGGGCTTTTCGGAACTCGAGGTTGTAGACCCGAATGAAGCCCTGGTAACGATGGCTGGGACGGGTATGGCGGACCCGCTGCAGGATCAGATGCATGAACGCATTAGGGGTGTCCTTTCGGATGAAAAAGGTCGGAATGCCGATGGCGCTGCCGAAGAAGATCTGCCGTCGCTCGCTCTCAACGAAAGGTTCGTCCGGGATGTGGGCGTGGGTGATTTTACCGCTGATGATGTATTTGAAGGCCAGTGCGGTGACCAGGTTCTGCAGGGCGGCCGCCGGAGCCATGTCTCCGCCGATGGATTCGAAAAGGCTGTAGTAGCGGCCTTCGAAGCCCGAAAATCCCATGACGGCATACTCCCGGAGGCGATAAGGCAGGTACATGGGCATCTCTGCATCGAAGATCCCGAACTCGACGAGATCCTGCTTGAGGCGAACGTCATTTCCCACCTCGCCGTTCAGGGCAGGACTTCGATCGGTACTCATGAGAGCGACGAAATAATCGAGCAGTCTGTAGTCCCGTACGAAATCCCCCCTCAGGCCGAAAATCCGGCTGAACTGCCGGTCTATCCATTTGGGGCCGAAGGGCGTGATCGGCTGTCCCAGCACCTTGAGCCGGGCTTTTTTCTTCCAGCGGCGCCAGATCATCCGGAGGTGAGTGAAATCGAGCTCGTGGGGTAGGAAACCCAAGGCCTTTTCCGGATGGAAGTCGCTGAAATCCAGCCGATAGGGTGCGGCGCTGTACGTGCCGACAAAAAGCGGCAAAAAATGCTCGGCAATCTTGATGGCCAGGTCTCCCAGGATCTTTTCGTCCCAGGCGTCAAAACCAGACGCCGGATCTTTCATCAGGCGCGTGAGCTTTCGGCTCCCCAGGCTGATGTGGGTGCCGTTGTTGGCCAGGCTGACATTGGAGAGAGAGGGCAGAACCACCAGGTCCCGGGTGATGATGCCGGCCTCTTTCAGTCGAGCAATGCCGTTCAGCTGACTTCGGGAGAGGACCTTGTGGCAGAGCTGCATGTACCGGTGTTTGTTTTCACCACGGCGCCATCCCGAGAGGCAAGGGCTCATATACAACTCCCGGTAGAAGGTGTCGGATATCAGTTCGTTCAGCCGCTTCTGGCGGGCGTGGGTATGAGGAGCGAAATAGACCATGGCGCGCTGGCCGCCGGCAAGAAGGCCGAATTTCCGATTGGCATAGAGGATGAGGAGCTGGCTCAGCAGATAGCGTTTTGCGGTTTCCCGGGCAATGCCTTCCCCCGGTGCTGTGTTCCGGGCCGACAGGACCGGATGGAAGGAGGTGGTCTCCGGCGAGGTGTTGTCGTTGATAAAATGATCCATGAGACCTTCGCCTACGCTTCGGATGACCGCATGGGTGCCCGGGCCGTCGGCCAGGGCGTCGGCCAACGCGAGCTTGATCAGATAGCTGACGGGAATGCGGATGTAGGTTTCGCCGTTCCGGGTGACGGTGAACCGATCGGCATCCCGGCGTCGGGGGCCTTCAGGACGGTGCCGGTCGGCGGCAAGGTCACGGGCGAAAACACTTCGGGAGTAATCGTTAAGGGCGGAATGGTGGAACCGGACCCAACTGTTTTCCCAGATGCCGTTCGTATTGTCGTTGATGAAGTTCTCGAGGTCGGCAATACTGCGCCGGGGCGATTCTCCCGTGCCTGTCCGTTTCATGAGGTTCTGATAATAGTTGGACTGCTGGATGATGATAGGCAAGTCCACATGTTCGGAGGCACCGGTCACCACGGCCTGAAGTTCGTTTTCAGCCCCGAAGGTGGTGTCGCCGGCCCCAAAAGGAAGGGCCTGAGCAAAGACCTCGGGCGGGCTTCCCGGGCGAGCGCCCAGGAGGTCCTGAATTCGCGATAGCGCTTCCGTGAGCAATGGCTCAGGCCCGGCGTTATTTCTTTCTGCAAAAAGGGGGCTTAAGGTTCCCAAAAGGTTCTCCTTGATCAAGGGGTTATTTTCCTTTATAGACGTTCGTCAAATACGGCAGGGCTTCATCACCCGACCTTTATGTCAGGCAGGAGTGTATACCGGACAAAGGTTAGGCCGATGCAAAAAAGACATTAAAAATCGATTAAATCAGAAGGATATTAAATGGGCATGGGGAGTGTCGCAGGTGTGGACGGAGGGGCCGGTGGGCTTTCGGCGGCCCTTGAGCGAAGCATCCTCCACGGTCTGGCCTGCGAATGGGAGTGCGCCTCCTGGGGGCTGGCGGAAATATACCGAAACCGATTGAAAAAACCCCTGTTTCGGCTTGAAACCCTGACAAGCCGGCTGGGCTATTGGTCTGAAACCCACGGAGAGATCGTTCTGGGCAGAGATCTTGTTTTGAACCATCCGTGGGACAGCGTCCGGGAAGTCCTACACCACGAAATGGCCCACCAGTTGGCCGGTCAGGCTCTGTATCCGAACCCCGCCGAACCGCCCCACGGGCCGACCTTTCAGGAGGCATGTCGACTGCTTCGCGCAAACCCCAAGGCTTCCGGGCGTTACGAGACGCTTCATGAACGTCTTGCGCGGGATACCCTTAACGCGGAGGACAGGATTCTTCTCCGTGTTCAGAAGCTCATGGCGCTGGCCGGCAGTCACAACCGGCACGAAGCCGAGGCCGCAATGTTCAAAGCCCATGAGCTGATGCGAAAGCACCATATTGATCAACTCACCCGGAAAACGCAAAGGGACTTCGTGAGCATCTTCATCGGTGCTCCGGCCCTTCGCCATTTCAGGGAATCCTATGAGCTGGCCTTTTTGCTTCAGGAATTCTATTTTGTTCAAGGACTCTGGGTCCCGGCCTATGTCGTGGAAAAGGAAAAGATGGGGCGGGTACTGGAGATCAGCGGCACGCTCCGGAATGTTCGGATCGCCGGTTATGTCTACGATTACGTGTGTCGTTTCATCGACTGCGAATGGGATTCGTATCGGCGGCAAAACAGGATAACCCGGGGGCGTTGCCGAAAGACCGATTTTGCCGTGGGGGTGGTTCGGGGCTTTAAATCCAAACTGGCATCTCGACAAAACGGCGAGAGTCAAGCGGCGACATCCCATGCGTTGGTCGAGCTGAAGGATTGCCGACTGGATGCCTATATGCGGTATCGATATCCTTCGGTGCGAAAGATCCACAAAAACCCCGTCCGGCGGGAGATGTCCGTTCTCGAGGACGGTATCCGCCGCGGCGAACGCCTGGTGATCGCCGAGGGAATCACCGATAAGGACGGTGACCTCGACAAACGCCTCTCGCACCACAGTATCCCTGGAAAAGGGTGACGATATCGCCCGACAGGTTGGGGGGCGTAGAGACCTTATGCCCGGTTTTGTCCCTTCAGATAGGCCTTCTCCAGATTCAAAAGGCTTTCCTTGACGGTGATGCCCCCGCCAAATCCCACCAGTCGACCGTCGGCCCCGATCACCCGGTGGCAGGGAATGACAATGGGCAGGGGGTTTCGATGGTTGGCGCCGCCTACGGCCCTGGAGGCTCTGGGGTTGTCGATGCGGCGGGCAATGTCGCCATAGGAGGCCGTTCTGCCGTAAGGAATTTCCCGGAGTGCCTGCCAAACTTTCAATTGAAAAGGCGTTCCCTCAAGATGGATATCCAGGGAAAATGTTTTCAACTCACCCGAGAAATAGGCGGAGAGCTGACGAATGGCCTCTCTGAAGGGGGATTCTGCCTGTTTGCTCCCGAGGTGGGGAATCGGGGGTGGGGATGCGTCAAAGTGAATGAAATGCAAGCGATCGTCGTATCCCTCCAGCAGAAGCCCACCCACCGGGCTGTCCATGATCCAGTGGTACATCATGATGTGCTTCCCTTTTGGATCGTCAAAAAAGTTGTTGTTTCTTTTTTTCAATACCACCCTCCGTCCGGAAGCGCAATCGAGAATCCATGCGCGTGAACTACAGGTCTCGATCCTGAGAATTTCCAGGCTGCCCCTCAAATAGCCCGATTTAGCCTTTGACAAAAAGAATCTATGTAAGTATAAGTTATTTTAAATAAACATAAACGGCACTCGAATCAGTTGCGTACTGCATTCTCTGCATATGTCAAATTCAGGCACGATGCAGATGTTGAAACTAACAGGCAACCTAACCATTTGGAGAAGACGGAAGTTATGACACTCACAAAGGCCACGATCATCGAAAAACTTCAGGAAGAATTAGGCTCTGCCGGTTTTACCAAAAGCAAAAGTTCGGAAGTGGTGGAGACGCTGCTCACGATCATGAAAGATACCATGGAAAAAGGGGAAGACATTCTGATTTCGGGTTTCGGGAAGTTTCAGGTCAGAGAGAAAGCCCAGCGAAAGGGGCGGAATCCGGCGACCGGAGACGCCATGATGTTGGCGCCCAGGCGGGTGGTCACCTTCAAATGTTCCGGGCGATTGAGGGAACGGATCAACGGCGGGGAATAGCATCTTGTTCAGATGGATGTCGGCCCGATCCGAGATCATCAAAGAGAGCCGGCTGATGCCGGCTTTCTTTGTTTTGCAATGGTGATGGTGACACCGAGGAACGATCAAAAGTCGGCAGGGTGGGCGTCATGAGGATACATCCTGTCGTCAGGGGCAGGCGACACTGGTCGGTAATACCTGAGATAGGTTTGGGGATGTGGGGAAAGTAAATCTTGAGCTGCAGCATTGGCCGTCCCGAAAAAAAACACGATCGTTTCGGAAAATCAAATGTAAGCTGTTTCTGCATTTTTACGGGAAATCTTTCACCTTAAAAATGGCGCCGGACAGGCATCTGTCGCGTGCCGGTCCTTGAACTGATGACGACGGCGCAGTGACGCAATCACTTTTCCGGGAGACAGATCGGCGCACATGCACGCCGTTTACAGCCCCAAATCCTCATTGATCAGAATGATCTTGACACGGCCTTTAGGGAAGGATTTTTCCGTGATGGTCCAGGTGTTGCAGATGCGGCTGGAACTCTTGCAGTCCTCGCACCGTCCGGTTTTGACGCAGGGCGTCTTCATGTCGAGTCGCATGGCATTGATGGGTGCAACATAATTTTTGATACGGAGCATAGCCTCTTCGACGTCGGGCACGATTTTATTCCGTCCGACGAGAACCACCACCTCTTTGGGGCCGAAGGTAAGACCGCCGATACGGTTGCCGATCATATCGAGATTGACGAGTTGTCCGTCTTCCGTCACGGCGTTGGTTCCCGTGAAAAAGAGATCCACCAGCAGCGAGTGGCGCCTGCGCTCTATTTTTTCAGCGTGAGGTACATCCTTGTCCGTGGTGTCGATGATGGTGATCTCCCGAGTGTCAACGATCGCTTCATAGATTCCCGAAGCCGTGAAGGTCATGGAGCCGCCCCAGGAGATGGAGGTCGGCTTTGATTTGGGCAGGATGTCTTCCATGACGATGTTCCTGGCGCCTTCAAGGTTTGAAGCTGTGAAGACTTCGAAATGATTGGCCTCCAGGGCTTCCTTTACATCACCGATGCGAATCTCCCAGAAATTCTGAATGGGTTGGTCCATGGGGAGCCTCCTTACGATTCTTAACCATTATAAATAGTTGTTCCGAAGATCAACGGTGCTTCACAGTTGCCGACGGCGATGCCGTCTGCGTCTTGTACCGGTTTGGGATCTGCGTGCGCAGGGATCCTCTCTGCAACCGCATAAGATTATAGGTCATCTGACGGCGGGGTACAAGAAGAATTCGCCCTGAACTATAACAGGGTATGAGAATGCTTGAAAAGGTGTCGATCCTGGCGTATGTTTTGCTGAAATGAAAATCGATGTCGGCACTGATTCCGGATGATGATTTTCGGGCAAAAACAATACGGAAAGAGGAGCGCTTTGAAAAGAAAGTGCGGCGGGACTGAAACATGGATTAAATGCGGAGCGGCCGTGGTTTTGGGGCTCCTTTTGGGATGTGTGGGGCCGCCCGAGGAGATTCGGCCGGTGAAGGCGTTCGATGCTGAACGATACCTGGGCGTCTGGTACGAGATCGCCCGGCTGGATCATTGGTTCGAGCGGAATCTGACGGACGTGTCCGCCACCTACAGCCTTAGGAACGACGGCGGCATTGATGTTCTGAACCGCGGATTCGATGTGTCCTCCCAAAAATGGAAAATTGCTCGGGGCAGAGCCTATGCTGTCGGGGACAACGACGAGGGCAGTTTCAAAGTTTCCTTTTTCGGGCCGTTTTACGGCGGTTATCACGTTATTGATCTGGACCGATATACATATGAATATGCATTGGTCTGCGGATCGAACCGGTCTTATCTCTGGATATTGGCCCGTAACCCGCAGCTTCCCGAGGAGAAAACCGCTCACTTGATCGAAACGGCGAAATCCATGGGGTTTGACACCAGCGGGCTGATTTTTGTCGCTCACAAACACCGCGAATCCTGACGTCCCCCGGACGTTCATGGATCCAACTCAACTGTCGACTTTCATAGGCCGTATCCTCCCGGCACCACTATCCGGTCACCATCATGAAAGTCGACAGTTGAAGATCCAACCTGCAGAAAGAGGCGTTTCATGCCGTACGTGAATATCAAGGTGACGCGAGAAGAGGTTACCGCGGAACAGAAGGCTGGACTGATCAAAGGGGTTACAACGCTGTTGACGGAGATCCTGGGAAAAAACCCCGAGACGACCGTCGTTGTGATCGAGGAGATCGATACCGACAACTGGGGCATCGGCGGAGAGCCTGTCACGGTCCGGCGCCGCCGAGGGCAATAGCGATTTGCGACAATTCCCCTACATCTTGTTCAGACTGGGAAACGGGCTGCACGTCGGCATGGGGCCAAGGGCCCCGGCCTCGACGCCTTGGGCAGGGGGCAGGGCAAGCAATTCCTCTATGCATAGGTCCTTCTGCGCCCAGAGTGCGTTGACCCAGGTCTGAAAGGCTTTTTGGTAGCTCTCGTCGTTGAAGTAGTCGCCGCGCATTTCAGGCGTTATGGTCAAGGTTCTGACATGGATCCGGACATCGGTGACCTTGCCACAAACAAAATCCCAGAAGCTCCTTGCCCCATCGGGATAAGCGATGGTCACGTCGATGAGGCTGTCGAGACATTCCCCCATGGCACCGATCACGAAGGCGATACCCCCGGCCCTGGGCTTCAAGAGGTTGCAATAAGGCGATTTCTGCTGTTCGTGCTTTCGCGTGGTGAAGCGGGTTCCCTCGACAAAATTCATGACGGAGACCGGAATCGTCTTGAACTTTTCGCATGCTTTACGGGTAACCGCGAGATCCCGTCCTTTGAGATGGGGATGCTTTTCCAGAAAACTTTGCGTGTAGCGTTTCATAAAGGGGAAGTCGAGGGCCCACCAGGCCAGGCCCATGACGGGAAACCAGAAGAGTTCTTTTTTAAGGAAAAATTTAAGAAACGGGATCCGTCGATGGAAAATCCGCTGGAGGATCAGGATATCGATCCACGTCTGGTGGTTGGAAACCACGAGGTACCAACTTTGGGCACGGAGATTCTCCATTCCGAAGACCTGGAGTGATATGTCGGCGAATATCTTCTGGTTGAGGTTGTTGAGCGCGATCCAACTGTTGGCGCATGCGTTTAAAATATGATCGCACCCTTTTCGGAAGGCCGCCTGGGGGACGGCCCACTTCAGAAAAGCCGTGAAAAAGATCGGGATGACCCAGAACAGGGTGTTCAAGGCATAGCAGCAAAGAGAAGCGACACCTTTGAAGTCGGCAAAAAGTGTGTTGGTCATAAGTTCCTTGTCACTATTCAGTTTAACTCAACTTTCGACTTTTATGATAGTGGCCGGCACCGGACTATGAAAGTCGAAAGTTGAGGGTTTAAGTTGAGCGTTGCGGAGAATATAGCGGTACATCATTTATATTGGCAAGATTTTCAACACAATTTACAAAATTTTTACAAGTATGGATGCTGCATTCCGCGTCATGGACGTGGAATGCGCGGAACAGGAAGGTCTGGACTCCTGCTGCGGATGTGGTTAATTTAAGTTGAAACGACCGCAATTGTTCAGATCGTAGGGAATTCCAACCATCAAGCAGGGGCCCGTTTCAAAAGAACGGGGGCGACGATGCTGCAAATCCAGCGTATGAGGAGGTGTCTATGAGAATCAGTCGGATGGTATGGATCGTTTTGGCCGTAGCCATGGGGATTGTTATCGCCGCACCGGTGGGCGCGGGTGAGGCGAAACTGCTGACAGGGGATGTCTGGCAGAAGATGTCAAAGGACGAAAAGGTAGCATTTATCTGGGGGGCGGGTCAGGTCGTGACCATCGAACAGGCCATTATGGATAAACTGCCGGAGATGAGACAGGAAACCTTTTCGGCAAAGGTGGTCGAAGGGATGGCGGATACCGATATGAATCAGGTCGTGACGACCATAGACGGATTTTACGCCGCCAATCCGGACAAACTGGATACGGCGGTTTTCCGAGTGATCTGGGATGAAATGATCAGGCCCAATATCAGGACCGGAATCGGAGGGCGTCCCCTGCAATAGGCAGAGCGTGAGCCGAAAGCGATTATCTCGGGATGATCGTCGGATTTAAACGACGGACCATTAAACCAAAGGAGGCAACCATGAGATGCATGAAATATGTTTCAATAGTCTTACTTGCGGCTTTCATACTCGGTTGCGCTGGAATGAGCCAGACTCAGCAGCGAACTGTGAGCGGCGGATTGATGGGTGCCGCAGCCGGCGCGGGTGTCGCGGCCATTGCCGGCGGTGAAGCGGGCGTTGGCGCCCTGGTCGGCGCGGGGGCGGGTGCCCTGGGAGGTTACATGCTCGGTGAAAGCCGCAAATAGTCCGCGGCAGTCATCCCCGTTCCGCCTTCTCCGGCCTATCGGCCGTCCGGCGTGCGGCGCAATGAGAAGCGAAAGCGATTGACATCGATCATCCATGGTATAAAATTAGATAGTTTTCAAGTTCGGTTTATCGGGGATCGGATCGACACGGTCCGGTGCGCTGCTTGCGGCGGCGGATCATTATGTTGAAAAGGAGGGCTGTGGTGCAGAAAGTCGTGATAGAAGGCCAAGGGGAGATCGCACTGCTGAGATTGAACGGGGGGGTTACCAATGCCCTCAATCCGGAGCTTGTAGAAGATCTCGGGGAAGCGCTTCGAACCGTCGAGCGAAGGTTCCGCGGGTTGGTGCTGGCCGGAGGAGAGAAATTCTTTTCCATGGGGTTGGATCTTCCGACCCTGATCCCGATGGAACGGGATGAATTTACCGAGTTTTACGTTGCGTTCAATCGAGTTGTGTTGGCTCTTTTCACGCTTCCCATGCCCACCTGCTGCGCCATCGCCGGACATGCGGTCGCCGGGGGAACCATTATCGCCCTGGGCTGTGATTACCGTTTTGCCGTCTCTGAGAAAAAGCTCGGCCTGAATGAGATTCGGTTGGGCGTGCCCGTTCCCTATCTGGCCGACCTGATTCTGAGGCAGATTGTCGGGGACCGTCAGGCCACGGAGATGATCTACGGCGGAGATTTTCTGGCGGCAACCGACGCGGCCCGATTCGGACTCGTGGATGCATTGCACGCTCGGGAAACCCTGGATGCCCGGGCCGTCGAAAAGGTTACGGCCATTGCGTCCCATCCCCACAAGGCTTTTATCGAGATCAAGAAGAACCGGGTGGAATCCATTCGTGACCGATATGAGCAGTGTCACATCGCCAAAAACAATGCCTTTATCGATTGCTGGTTCAGTGACCCGGTTCGACGGTTGCTCGATGCGGCGGCTCAAAAATTTTAGAAAAAGGCTGAAGACCGGAGATGCACCAAAGGGAGAATTTTGAGTCGCCCTGAGGAACCCCTTGATTGAAAGAATGTCTTTTCAAGGATTCAACTTTCGACTTTCATGATGGTGACCGGCGCCGGCCTGTGAAACTCGAAAGTTGAGTCAAGGAGATAATAGCGTTTCGTGAAAATAAGAGAAGTGATCGTGGTGGAAGGCAGGGGTGACGAGCGGGCCGTAAAGGCGGCGGTTGACGCCGAAGTGATCGTTACGAGCGGATACGGCATTGCCGAGGAAACCTTCCGGAAGATTGCATTTGCCCGACAGCGAAAGGGTGTCATTGTCCTGACGGATCCGGACCGCCCCGGCGACCAGATCCGAAAGCGCATCAACGATCGGGTCCCCGGGTGCAAGAACGCCTATCTCGTTCGACGGGATGCAATTAAAAAGAACGATATCGGGATCGAAAACGCAACGCCCGAGACCATCCGGAAGGCGCTGGCGAAAGCACAATGCGTCGTGGACGCGGCTCCGGACGCTTTCACCCGTGAAGATCTTTTGGTTCACCGTCTTTTCGGGGGCCGGGATGCCGCCCGGCGGCGGGAGACCATCGGCCGTATCCTCGGGATTGGGTATGCCAACGGTAAGCAACTCCTGAAGCGCCTCAATCATTACGGTATCAACCGCCGGGAATTTGAGGGCGCCGTCGATCGATTGACGGATGGAGGAGACGGATCAGGCTGAACCCGGAGCAGCGGGGATGCCGTCTTCCCCCAGACCGGTATCGTTTCGAGCGCCGCCTTCCGCTTTTTTGTCGGTGTGCCCCACAAGATACGGCTTCCAATACGATCGATCGGAACACCGATGGTCTGGCCGCACGAGGTTTGTTTTCGGGCCGGCTTATGGACGGTAATGGATGCGGTAAATTCTTCCGCCGTAGTCATCCGAGACCAAAATGGAGCCGTCAGGCATAACCAATAGATCCACAGGCCGTCCCCATACGCTTCCCTGGTGAAGCCAACCCTCGGCAAACACCTCGTATTCCGCCGATCGATTGCCCTCCAGAAACACCCGGGTGATCCGGTAGCCGATGGGTTCGGTTCGGTTCCATGACCCATGTTCAGCGATGAGAATCTGATTGCGATATTCCGCCGGGAATTGTTTGCCGGTGTAAAACCGCATTCCCAGGGCCGCCACATGAGGTCCCAGTTCCTGGACCGGCGGCGTGAGCGAACGCGGGGGGGTGATCCCGCCGTATTCCGGATCCGGAATATTTTTGCCGTGTTGGAAGGGGTAGCCGAAATGAAGCCCTTTTCGGGGCGCGTGATTGAGTTCGTCCGGAGGGATATCGTCTCCCATGCGATCTCGGCCGTTGTCCGTGAACCAGAGCTCTCCGGTCTCCGGATGCCAGTCGAATCCCACGGTGTTGCGAATGCCTTCGGCAAAGATTTTCAGGCCTGTGCCGTCGGGCCTCATGCGGTGAAGAGCGGCATACCGTGGGTCTCGGCTTCGGCAGATATTGCAGGGTGCACCGACCGGGACATAGAGCATGCCGTCGGGACCGAAAGCGATGAATTTCCATCCATGGCTGCGGTCCTTTGGAAAGTCGTTCCGCACGACGACGGGGGAGGGAATCCGGTCGAGGTTCCGTTCGATATCCGGGAACTTGATGACCCTGTGGATTTCCGCCACATAGAGGTCGCCGTTGTGAATTGCCACGCCGTTTGGAGAGTTCAGGCCGGAAGCGACGGTGAGAATCTCGTCGGCCTTGAAATTCCCGTCGGTGTCGCGAACGGCATACACCTTTCCGGCCCTGCGCGTGCCGACAAACAGGGTGCGGCCCGGGGCCAGCACCATCGACCGGGCATCGGGGATATCATCGGCGAAGACCTGGATATGAAAACCCTCGGGCATCCGGATCCGCTCCAGCGGCACGTCTCCTGTTTTTGCCTGGACATTCGGGATTTCGAAACCGAAAAGTACGATAACCACCATCAGGAAGATTTTGGGATTCATGGCATGATTCTCCTTGTGTTTATGTGCAGAGATGTTCAAGGAAACAGTTCATCTGAAAGAAACCGCCGGAAGCTCTTCGGGGCATATGCCAAATTCGAAACGGTCCAGGCGGTGCAGCCTGCTCAAGGCAATGGTGCCCTCGAGGAGGTCCGGGTGCTTGAGAAAAAAGTTGAGCGCATGATAGGCCCCCATGCGTAAGGAGATCTCCTCGTCATCGATTTTCGGTGACCGTCGATCCAGGAGGTTCCGGACTGCCTCGAGTAAGCCCGCCGTCATCGGAGGAACGGTCTGCCGGGGTCTCATGCCTGGCCGGCGGGTGAAGGCCCATTTCCGGCGTCGACCTCTGCATTTTCCTTCAATGTGAGCGTCTTGTCAAAAATGGTGAGCAGGTGGAGTACCTGTTCGCTGATCTTGAGCACGGCGTTGTTGATCCCATAAAACAGGATGGAGAGGCGCGTCTTGGATGCTCCGCTGCGAATACGCTCGATCTGTTTTCGGTCCAGGTCGTCCAATGTCTCTTTCAGGTTGACGTAATGAGCCGCTATCTCCCTGTAGACGAAGGCCTTCCGGGCGAGCAGCATGTCGGCGGCATCCCGGAGCAGGGCCTCCGCATGGCGCCGGACATCGGACAGTTCCTCCTTTTGGGACGGCAGGAGGCCGGAATGCTGGTTGGCCGTATGGACGTGGCATCTCAGGATCAGGTCCCGCATGCTTTCGGTGATTTCCTGGAGCGCCAGAATGACACTGGCGTATTTGCCCGCATCTCGCAGGTCTGCTTGCTGGGTCAGCCGAAGGGTCTTGAAGATGTTGGCCACGATGATGTTGGACCACCTCTGGAGCTTGCTGGTTTCGTGGCGCAGTTGTTTCAGTCGTTTACGGTCCTGGGCGAGAATTCCGTCAAAACAGGTGGAAATATCGCCTGAAACCTTTTCCAAAAAGCCGCCGCTGTGTTCAAAACAGGTACGAACGGCGAAATGGATGTCCGTAACCCGTTTCAGGTCGAGGCGTTGGATCTCCCGATCCGCCTTTTCCCTGGTGGCGTGGATCTTGAAATTTCGGAAAATAATGAAAGCCACCAAGGCCAGGAGGCCGACAAGGGCGATGCCGTCAAGATAGGCGAGGGCAAAAGCGAAGACCAGAGACACGGTAAAGGCCATGAGAGCGGTGAAGAACCATCCGCCGATAACCGCGAGCACGCCGGTGACCCGATAGACGGCGCTCTCCAGGCCCCAGGCCTGATCGGCCAGTGAGGTGCCCATGGCCACCATGAAGGTCACGTAGGTGGTGGAAAGCGGAAGCTTCATGCTGGTAGCCCAGGAGATGAGCGCACTGGCCACCATCAGGTTGACGCTGGCGCGCAGCAGGTCGAATTCGGGGGTTTTGCCGTCGTAACCCGGCGCGGGCAGATAATCTTCGGCGTCCAGCCGGTCCCGCATCCATCGGCGCACGGCGATGGGGCAGAGTTTCCGGCCGCCTTCGAAAAGACCTGTGACCATGCGGACCATGACCCGGGAGAGATGGGACGAATCAAAGCGCTCGAGCCCCTCCTCCTGTCGACCCAATCTTATCTCGGTTTGTGTAACGGTGCGGGCTTTTCGGGACAGCCATAGGGTGACGACCATAATGGCGCCCGCACCCAGCAAAAATAGGGTGCTGGTATGTACCTTGGCCTGGAGCGCCGCCATGGGCGTTGTGAGGGGGGCGGCGGTGGCCTTGGCCAGTGTGAAGGCGTGAAAGCCGGCCAACGGGACCCCGATGAAATTGACAAGGTCGTTGGCGGCGAAGGCCATGGCGAGAGCGAAGGTGCCGGCCAGCACGATGGGCTTGAGGATATTGATCCGGGTCGTCAGGATAACCACTTGGAACAAGATCGTGAAAAATATGAAACCCGCGCCCAGGATCGTCCATGTGTGGGTGTTGATCCAGGCAACGGCGTCGGCGGTCATGAAAGAAGCGCCTTTGGCGCCTTTGATCAGAATGAAGTAGGTGATCATGGAGAGCGCCATGCCGCCCCAGAGTCCGCCGTAGCGGCGGAGCCGGGGTGCGAAGTCGAAGGTGAAGATCAGCCGCGTCGTGAATTGGGCCGCGACCCCGCAAACAAAGGCAATGCCCACCGACAGCAGAATGCCGGAGATTATGGCTAGCGCTTTGCCGGTGTTGATGTAATCGCCCAGGCTCAACAAGGCTTGTCCGTTCTGTGAGATTTTGAAAATGGATACGGCGATGGCCGCGCCGAGCAGCTCGAACACGATGGAGACGGTGGTGGATGTCGGCATGCCGAAGGTGTTGAAGAGATCCAGCAGCAGAATGTCGGTAATCATGACGGCGATAAAAATGGTAATCAACTCAGGCATGAGAAAATACTGGGGGTGAAAGATCCCTTTTCGGGCGACCTCCATCATGCCGCTGGAAAAGGTTACCCCGGCCAGAATTCCCAGGCTCGCGATGATCATGATAGTGGTTCTGGGGGCCACACGGGATCCCACGGATGAATTGAGAAAGTTGACGGCGTCATTGCTGACTCCGACGATCAGGTCTGCGACCGCGATGGCAAACAGGACGATCAGGGCGAAAAGATAGAGCTCCATTAATTCCTCGTTTTCTGAAAAATGGGTCCGACGGGGCGAGTCCGACTTTTTCTGCATCTTCAGAAGACATGCTTAAAGCCGCCGCCATTGAAAAAAGAACGCGGTATCCTTATCTGCCTATTGTTAGAAATGTGTTAGGAAAACCTGAAACGTTAACATTTTGTTAAGGCGGAACCCGCAAGCAGAGATGAGGATTGCGCCGTGGGGTTTTCCCCGGAACACCGGGATCGGATCGCCTTCTCCGGATTCTCTTGCACAAAGGGTCGTCCTGTATGATGCTCTGCAGTGGTCTGTATCCCGAAGGAATTTTCAGCCTGCCCGATGGGCTGGAACAACCTTTCGGGCAAGGGAGCCGATGGTAAGCCCCTGGCCGAGAATTGAAAAGATTACTACCGAATAGGTTAGTGCCAGCACCACTTCCCGAGCCGGACCGTGCGGCAGGGAGAGTGCCAGCGCCACCGATATTCCGCCCCGAAGTCCGCCCCAAGTGAGGACCTTCCAGGATCCGCGGGGCAGGCGGAACTGCTCGCCGAAGAGACCTGTCGGCATTCCCACGGTGAAAAGGCGTGCGAGGAGCGTCAGCACGATGACGATCTGTATTGCGATCAGTAGGTTGACCGAGAAGGAAATGAGAATCACCTCCAGCCCGATCAGCATGAACAGCAGCATGTTGAGTATTTCATCGATCAACTCCCAGAAGGTGTCGAGGTTCTCTCTCGTCCTGTCCGACATTGCCAGCCGACGGCCGTGGTTACCGATGAAAAGCCCCGTAACCACCATCGCCAGGGGTCCCGAGACATGAAGCCGACTGGCCAGGGCGTAGCCGCCCATCACCGCGGCGAGGGTGATCAGCACTTCGACTTGGTAGTTGTCGATACTCTTCAGCATAATATAGGTGAGCGATCCCAAGGTTAATCCGAAAAGGATGCCTCCGCCGGCCTCCCGAATGATAAGGAGTATTCCATCCGTCAGGGTTGGCGGTGTATTTCCGGCGAGAAAGCCCAGGAGAATGGAAAACAGGACAACGCCGATACCGTCGTTGAACAGGGATTCTCCCATGATGACAACCTCGAGATTTTTCGGGGCTCCCGCCGATTTCATAATCCCCATGACTGCAACCGGGTCGGTAGGGGAGATGAGCGCGCCGAAGATCAGACAGTAGGGGAGGGGCAGAGGGATGCCCGTCAGGGGCAGGAGGTGCCACAGTCCGAATCCGATTATCGCCGCTGAGGAAACCGTGCCTGCTATTGCCAAAAGTCCAACTGACCACCTGAATTCGCTCAGACTGCCGAGGTCGACGTGGAGTGCTCCGGCGAACAGGAGGAGAGAGAGCATTCCCTCCATCAGCACGTCTGAAAAATCGATGGCGGCGAGAAAAGAGACCTCATAATCGTGCAGGGCACTGATGCCCAGCCGGTCCAGGCCGACAATGACGAGCGACAGGACCAGGGCGATGGTCATGACGCCGATGGTAGTCGGCAGTCCGATGAACCTGTGGTTGAAATACGCCAGGACGGCCGTGAGCACCAGACATGCCACCGCTATATCAAACATGAATTTCTTCCCCTTCTCCCGCGAGACCGGCAGCCGATCTATGAAATCGCCGTTCGGCGGCGGTCGCCGGCGTCTTCTTTGTCGCTCAACTCGATTTTCGTGATGTTGATAGGCCCTGAAAATCGGGTTGGCTCAATTTTTCATAATTTTCAGTTCGTGTCAAATGATCCCGATACCGGACATCCTTACATCTTCTCTTGACGCGCTCCATGATCTATGGTGAACGCCTTCAATCCATGAAACCGGGGTGTTCGCCGATAGGCTCTGTTCGCGATCATGGGGCGGCTTCCCGTCGGGGCGGGCCATACGGGGCCGGTTGCGACGGTTCACGGGATTTCAGACCTCGATCTGGATGATGTCTCGCTTCGGCTGGTGGGGGAAACCGTTTAACGTCGACACCCCGTCCTTGTCGCGGGCAAATGTCGGCGGGCTCTGGAGGTAGAGGCCGATCAGCTGCGCCACGGATATAAGGGAGGATTCATGGGTCCGTTCATATCCATGGGAGCCGTCCACTCCGAACCCGACCAACGCGGTCCGGGTATCGTTTCCGGCCTCGATGGCCGATGCGGAATCGCTGCGGTAGTGTCGAAATACGTCACGGCTGTATTCGATGCCGTTGTCCCGGCAAAGTCCGATCAGCTTTCGGGTGAGGTGATAGTCAAAAGGACCGGCCGCGTCCATCATGCCGATGGTCACGCCGAATTCCCATGAGTTTTGACCCGGCGCCACCGTAGCATTGTCGACGACGACCATCTCGGCAACGTCGCCGCACAATACCGCGGATGCGCCGACGCCGACTTCCTCGGAAATGGTGAGAAGCAGATGCGCCGGAACGGGGATAGCCACGTCGTATTTTCGAAGGGCTTGAACGGCGGCGAGTACCAGAGCAACTCCGGCCTTGTCGTCCAGGTGCCTGGCGTTCAGGAAGCCGTTGGGGGTGATTTCAGGGGTGCTGTCAAAGGAAACGAAATCGCCCACGTTGAATCCGGCGTCGATGAGATCCTTCTGGGATCGACTCCGATGATCGATGCGCACCTCGATGTGGTTCCAACTCACCGGCACACGGTCCACCTCATCGCCGAAGGTGTGGCCGGAGGCCTTCAGCGGCAGCACCGTGCCGCGAAAGGGCCCTTTCTCGGTAAAGATCGTCACACGGGCCCCTTCGGCAAATCGGCTCGACCATGTACCGATGGGCGACAAGGTCAATCGCCCATTGTCTTTGAGATCTCGCACCATGGCGCCCAGGGTGTCGAGATGGACGGAGACGGCACGGAGAAAGGTTTCCCGGCCGCCGGACAGGGTGGCGCGGATGGCGCCTCTGCGGGTCACGATAAAAGGGATCTCAAGTCGCTGCAGTTCCTGTCCCACGAAGTGCACGACCTGATCGGTGTATCCGGCGGGGCTGGGGATGTTGAGCAGTGATGTCAGGGTCCCGAACAGGTATTCCTTGTCGATGTCGATCAGTTCCATGGTTCTCTTTCCGTGAACGATGCGGCTGGACGGCCGGATTATTGGAGGTTTCGGGGTTGTCTCTGGGTGATGGTTTGAGGAAACAGCAGATCGATGAATTTCCGCGCTGTCGGCTGAGGCTCATGGTTGGCCAGGCCGGGCCGCTCATTGGCTTCGATAATATGGTATCGGGGCCCGGTGACGTCGGGCACGATAAAATCGAGGCCGGTGACCGGAATGTCGAGCGCTGCAGCCGCATCGACGGCCGCTGACGACAATGCCGGATGCAGCCTTGCCGTGACGTCGTGGATGGTGCCTCCGGTATGCAGATTGGCGGTTTTCCTCACCTGGATCGTCCGACCCTCGGGAAGGATGTCCGCCCGCCCGTACCCTTCCATTTTGAGGCACCGCAAGGTTTCGTCATCCATGGGCACATGGCTTTCGCCGCCTGTGGCGGCGGCACGGCGACGACTGTATTTTTCGATCAGCGCTTCGATGGTGTGACGGCCGTCACCCGTGATCAGGGGCGGTTTGCGAACGGCTGCTGCTACCATGGTATAGTCGATGACGATGATCCTCAGGTCGCGCCCCTCGATGAATTCCTCGACGATGTAATCCTGGCACTCTTCCTGGGCCAATGACACGGCGCGCTCCAGTTCCGCCCGGGTCCTCACATCGACGCTGATCCCGGCCCCCTGCTCCCCCCGAGCGGGTTTGACGACCCACTGCTTTTCGGGTTTGGAAGGGGGGAGTTCGTTGATATATTGAACGGGCACCTTAAGGCCGGCTTTGGCGAGGACGCGATGGGTTACCCGCTTATCGTCGCAACGGCTCATGGCGATAGCGGATGTCAGTTCCGAGAGGGACTCCCGGCAGACAACGGCTCGGCCTCCGCTTTTCAATTTGAAATAACCGTAAGGCGCATCCAGAATCTCCACGTCGATGCCGCGGCGATGTGCCTCGTCAATGATTATCCGCGCATAAGGGTTGAGCATCTCTTCGGACACCGGTACGGTGTAAAGCGGTTCGTTTATGGGATTCTTGCGCTTGATGCAGAAAATCGGGACCCGCTGAAAGCCGAGCTTTTCGTAAAGTCTTATGGCGCCCTCGTTATCGTGCATCACCGAAAGATCGACGTAGGAGCGTCCCCGGGTGAAGTAATGCTCGAGCAGATGCCGCACCAACGCTTCGCCTACGCCGGGGGCGTTGGCTTGAGGATCGACTGCCAGACACCACAGACTGGCGCCGTTTTCAGGATCGTTAAAGGCCTCCACGTGGTCGACGCCCGTCACGGTGCCGATGATTCGGCCGTCTGATTGGGCTTCGGCCACGAAATAGGTCCTCAGTTTCGTGGCATGACGATCCAGCATGAAATCGGCGTCGCATCGAACCATTCCCCGGGAAGCGTAAAGATCGTTCACGGCTGCGGCGTCTTCTCCGCTGCTCAATCTTCTGATGTTGAAAGCCTTCCAGTGGACCCCGCTGTGTCGGTAATCATGGGACCAGATCCGGTAGGCATGGGAGGGATCGAGAAACAGTTCCGTCGGTGCCATTGAGAGCATCACATGAGGATCTCGGATGTAGAAGGCGATGTCCCTGCAGTCTTCTTCCTCTGCCCTCACGGCGTTGGCAAGACTTTCGATGGTCTTGAAGGTCTGCCCGAAAATGAGGCGACCCCAGCCCATGTCTATGGCCACATTGGAACGCATTTTCTGAGATCGGGGGCCGACGGGTTTTTGCCAGCTTCTCGTCGAAAGACTCGAAGACCGTTCCAGTCGATATCGCATATCATAATTTTTTCGCATGACTCACTGTTCTCTTCTTCCCGTGCAGGGCATCCGGGACGTTAAACATTATGCAGGGTCAGCCAGTAACCTAGAAGGGCCATCTGCCAGAGTCGGGCCCCTCGCAGAGGGGTGATGTGGGCGTCGGGATCCGCAAGGACCCTGTCTACATATAGGGGGTTGAAAAGGGACTTGTTTTTCACCGTGGGTGTCGACAGGATTTCCCGGACGAAATCGAGATATTCGCCCCTGAAGTATTTCAGGGCCGGCACCGGAAAATAGCCTTTGGGGCGATCGATGACCTCGGAGGGGATGATCTCGCGACCCATCGCCTTCAAAATGCCTTTTCCGCCGTCGGCAATTTTGTGTTCGGCGGGAATTCGAGCGGCCAACTCGACCACCTCGTGGTCGAGAAAAGGCACCCGCGCCTCGAGTCCCCAGGCCATGGTCATGTTGTCGACGCGCTTCACCGGATCCTCGACGAGCATCACGGTGGTGTCCAGCCGGAGGGCTTTGTCGATGGCCGAATCGGCGCCGCTGTCGGCGAAATGCCGCCGAACGAAGGCCTGACTGTGGTTTTTCCCGTGAAATCGTGTATCCACGGCGTCGAGATAGTCCCGATGGGATCCATCGAAGAAGACGCGCTCATACTGCGACAGAGGGTCACCGGCGTTGGCATCGCATTCCATCATCGCGGGATACCAGTGATAGCCCGCGAAGATCTCATCGGCACCCTGACCGCTCTGGACCACCTTCACATGTTTGGAGACAGCCTCGCTTAACAGATAGAACCCGATGCAGTCATGGCTCACCATGGGTTCACTCATGGCGGTAACGCATCGCTCCAGGGCCGGCAAAACCCTGCCGGCATCCACCTCGATCTTGTGGTGAACGGTGCCGTAATGTCGGGCGATCAGGTCGGAATAGCGGAATTCATCGCCTCGTTCGTCGCCGACGCTTTCGAACCCGATGGAAAAAGTGTTCAGATCCGATTGTCCCGCATTGGCCAGAAGACCGACGACGAGACTGGAGTCCAGCCCTCCCGACAAGAGCACTCCGACTGAAACGTCGGCTGTCAGGCGCCGCTGAACGGCGTTTTCCAACTCTTGCCGCAGCAGCGAGCCCCAATCTCGAAAACGATAATCCCTCTCTTCGGGGCGGGGGCCGAAGCGAAGCCGCCAGTAGGGTTCAAACGTCACGTCCCCGTCCGGTGCGATGGTCATCAACGTGGCCGGCGGCAATTTCCGGATGCCCTTCAGAAGTGTGTGGGGGGCCGGAACCACCGAGTGGAATGTCATGTAATAGTGGAGCGCGACCGGATCGATCTCCCGGTCGACATCATCCTGAACCAGAAGCGCCGGCAAGGTTGACGCGAAGCTGATGCGGTTGGGTCTGCGGCTGTAGTAAAGCGGTTTGATGCCAAGCCGATCGCGTCCGATGACCACCTTACCGCTGTCGCGGTGGCGGATGGCGAAGGCGAACATTCCGTTGAGGCGTGCAAGGGCGTTTTTGCCCCAGGCGTGATAAGCCTTCAGGAGCACTTCCGTGTCCCCGTCGGAAAAGAAGGTGTACCCCATATCCCTGAGTTCGGAGCGGAGTTCACGGTAGTTGTACAGGGCGCCGTTGTAAACGACGGCCAGGCCGAGGGCGTTGTCTACCAGGGGTTGATGGGATTTCTCGCTGAGGTCGAAGATCTTGAGCCGCCTGTGTCCGAAGGCGGCATCCCCCTGCATGAAGAGCCCCTTGGCATCGGGGCCTCGGGCCGCCAGAACGCGCATCATTTTTTCAACGGTATGACATGAGTTGTCGTCAGATTCTACAGATCCGAAATTCAATACGCCGCATATGCCGCACATGTATGATATTACCTCTGTTTCTTGGTTTTGGATGGTGTATTTATTTTGTATCCAAATAAAATGTCTCTGATTAAAAGACCGATTAAATTATAAAACAATGTTTATTTAATATGTTATGATCCCATTAAACACAATATAATATATTGTATAGAAAATAAAGTCAAGCCGATGCAACCTGCATTCGAGGGCTTCCTCAAGGGGGTCGACCGGAATGTCATCCATCGCTCACCGGCCACGCATGAAAATCATTCCGCTGCTTGAAGCCTACCCCGACAAACCCATCCCGCATATACAGAATCCAGGCGTAGCGGGGTTCGTAAATGCTGGTCGTCGACGACCAGTAGGCCTCCTGGACATTACGGAAGGGATATCCGGTGGGGAGTGCGGGGGAATGGGATGAAAGATCCACGAGACTCTCCAGTTCCCGGATATTGGGGAGCCGCCAGATTCGTCTGTCTTCTTTATGCTTGCGGTTGAGCGCCAGGATTCCTGACAGCGCCTCCTGCCAGGTCAGGCGACCCCCGATTGAATCGGCATCCTTCAGCCAGGTCAAGCCGGTGAGGGCGTCATGGACGCATTGACCGTCGACGGTGAAGCGGCTGCCGCCCGGCCGGCCGGGAATTTTTTCAGTGTATGACGGCGACACCGGCCACACCATGTAGGAACCCTGCTTCATCCCTCTGTGGATACGCCCGCCGCCCAGATGACCGTACCATGCCTGATCCGGTAACCGGGAGCACGTTTCCCGGGTCCAGTAGTACCCCGTAAAGACGTTTTTGAAGGGATGTCCGTCTGGAAGCGACGGGTTGACATTCTGGTGGCTGATCAGCGAAAAGAGCAGACGGCGAGAGGGCAATTGCCAACGATCATACCCGTGGGCGCGATTTCTGCGCATCTCCGCTGTGAAATCCTGCGCCTCCTGCCAGGTGAGGGGAAATTCAGCCGGGTTTGCATCCTGTGTCCATACGGCCCCGGTGAAGCCGTCCCTGACGACGCCGCCTGACATCTCAAATCGTTCTATCGACACCGGCGACGATTTTTCGAATGCGGCATCCTGCCCGGTGCCGTCGCAGGGGATTTCCTTACCGTTTTCCATGTAACAACGAATCTGATCGGTTTCCAGGAGAGGTCGATCCATGGTTGCGTTCCATCATCGGCCGAATTTAATGAAAGGTTCGGATTCAACGAAGTCATCGTCGTCGGACGACTTATCGCGCTCGACATCGGCCGCGAAGCCGAAGGCTTCGACATCTCCGCTGTCGACCCCGGGCAGGGCGTGGCTTACGGAGTGTGGAAAGTCGCCTTGAGATGATTGAATTCGAGTGATCATCGGCGTCTCGGGGATTCTTGGAATCCTAAGAATTTCCTCGATATAGACCTTGATCACATCGTTCATGGCCTCGTGTGCGCCTTTCATTTTTCTGATGTGATCCTCAAACTTGGCAACGGCGGATTCGGGACTTTCGGCATCGACGATGCTGCTGAGATAGCCGTGTTTCACGTTGCCGCCGGCGTCCATTCCGTCGAACGAAAAATGACCTATGAACAACATAAATCCTCCTCGATGTCTTCAGGTTAATGCCGTTAAAATATGCAATGCATTCATTATAAGCGCTGTCGCGCCGCCGACGATAGTAGTCCCATCCTGTAGTTGTGCAATGAGGAGACCCTATTCCCGGGAAACGCGACGTATTCGGGCTTTGCCCCGATGCCGGATCGAAAAAGGAGAATCTCCCGGCTCATCTGAACAGCCGTTCGCATGCCGACGGATCGGAACGGAAAACAGGGTGCGGCGGTTAACGATACGCCGTTGTGTTGTCCGAAATCAGTTCCATCCCCTATTTTCGATATTCAACAGATTCGGTATGCTGAGGGCTGATCAAGGAAGGTCAACATCAAAAAAAGAAGATCAATTCAGATGAATATCGAATAAGGAGGAGCCCATGCCAATGCTTCGAAGTCTCAAAGATATCAAGGGATACGGACTGTCGGCCCAGGATGGCGACATCGGGCGGTGCAGCGACTTCCTTTTTGATGATCAGGACTGGGCCGTCCGGTATATTGTCGCCGATACCCAAAAATGGCTTCCAGGCCGGAAGGTACTGATTTCTCCCATATCGATCGGAGACGCGGATGCGTCCAGCAGAAGCCTGAGTGTCGGCCTGACTCGGGATCAGATCAAGGATTCCCCGCCGCTTGACAGCGACGCCCCCGTATCACGTCGCTATGAAAAGGCGTTCAATCAGTACTACGATTGGGGCGGTTATTGGGGAGGACCATCGGTCTGGGGCCCGCACCTTTATCCCCGGTTGCTGAACCGGGCGCAAGAGCGTCTTCGGGAAGCGAGTGAAAAGATCGAGAACAACGTTACGCTTCGATCCGTCCGGGAGGTCATGGGATACGCCATACAGGCAACGGATACCGATATCGGTCATGTAGAGGATTATATCGTTGATCTGGGTACCTGGATCATTCGCTATCTGGTCATCGATACCCGAAACCTGCTGCCCGGCGGTAAAAAGGTCCTGGTCTCACCGCAATGGGTTGAACTTGTGGACTGGCGGCATCGAAAAGTTGTAGTTTCTTTGACCCGCACCCATATCGAGAAAAGCCCTGAATTCGATCCATCCGTTCCAGTCAATCGGAAATACGAGACGGTCCTTTATGACTTTTACGGGCGACCTTATTATTGGTGATCTGGAAAATAACGGGGCCGTCTCATTTCAACGCCTTCAAAGGATGACGTCCAATGGAAGAGATTCTCAAGCCGTCACGAAACTGCTGGCAGCAGGTGAATGCCCGTAGAGCGGCGTTTATCGTTGACGGCGAGGCCTATTTCCGCGCTCTTCACGAGTCGTTCCGTCGGGCTCGCCGCAGTATTTTCATCGTCGGGTGGGATCTTCACAGCGATGTCCGACTGATACGAAACGAAGACGATGGCGCCGACTCCGTCAAACTGGGTGCGTACCTTGACCGCTTGGCGTCCGCGCGAAAAGAACTTCACGTATATCTGTTGAGTTGGGATTTCGCCATGATATACGCCATGGAGCGCGAATTTTTTCCACGGTACAAACTGAAGTGGCGAACGCATAAAAGAATTCATTTCTGCCTTGACGGTCACCATCCCGTGGGAGCGTCCCAGCACCAGAAAATCGTGGTGGTTGATGACGCCGTTGCCTTTGTCGGAGGACTTGATCTGAGCCAATGGCGGTGGGATACCCCGGATCACCTGCTTGAAGACAATCGTCGAACCGATCCTGACGGGAAACCCTATCCGCCGTTTCATGATGTCCAGATGGCCGTGGACGATTCAGCGGCCGTCGTGCTGGGGGAACTGGTCCGGGAGCGATGGACTTTGGCCGTCGGCAAAAAACCGTTCGTCATGAAAAGCGCTCCCGATAAGGACGATGTGTGGCCGCCGGATCTCAAGCCGGATCTCGAGAATGTTCAGGTCGCCGTGGCGCGGACATTGCCGGCTTACGGTGATCGCTCGGCGGTGAGGGAGGTGGAACAACTCTATCTGGACGGCATCGCGGCTGCTGAGCGCTTCATTTACATCGAAAACCAATACTTCAGTTCGCATCGCATCGGTCAAGCCTTGAGGGGTCGCCTCAAGGCCCACGACGGCCCTGAAGTGGTGATCGTCCTTCCGGAAAAAAGCAGCGGTTGGCTGGAGCATTATACCATGGACGTCCTCCGTGCCCGGCTGCTCGAGAGTCTCCGGAAGGCCGACGAATACAGTCGCCTTCGCGTGTATTACCCAAGAATCTCCGAAACGCCTCACTGCGGACTCATGGTGCATTCAAAGGTTATGGTCATTGACGAGGCTTTCGTTCGCATCGGATCTTCCAATTTGAGCAATCGATCCATGGGACTCGATTCCGAGTGCGATCTGGCGGTTGCCGCCGGTTCGGACAATGCAATTCGATCCGCGATCGCCCGCTTTCGAAACCGATTGATCGCCGAGCATTCAGGAGTGAAAGTTCACGATGTCGAGGCGGCCCTCGAGAAAACCGGATCGTTGATCAACGCTATAGAATCCCTTCGAAGCCGTGAGCGGACCCTTGTCCCTTTGTCCGGATGTATACCACCCGAGGTCGACCGATGGGTTCCCGAGTCGGTATTGCTGGATCCTGAAAGGCCGGTGTCGCCCAACGAACTCGTTGATTATTTTGTCAGCCCTGAACAGCAGTCCTCCGCCTATCGGCACCTGGTGAAAGTCATTCTTCTGATCGCTGTCGTGATTCTGATGGCGGCCCTGTGGCGCTGGACGCCGGCAGGTGACTGGATCGATCTGGCTTCGCTCCGTACGGCGGGCGACTGGATCAGAAAACAGCCGTTGACGCCGATCTGGATTCCTGCAGCGTATGTTGTCGCCGGAATGGCGGCGTTTCCGGTTACCCTGTTGATTATCGCCACCGTTCTTGTTTTCGGCCCCTGGCAAGGCTTCTTTTATGCCTTGTCCGGAGCTGAACTGAGCGCTGTCGCTGTTTTCGCGATCGGCAGATGTCTGGGCCGGGACGCAGTGCGACGATTCGCCGGAAGTCTGATCAACCGGCTCAGCCGTAAGCTTTCGGCTTCCGGGATGAAGGCCGTCATCACCTTTCGCATCGTTCCCGTGGCGCCGTTTTCAGTGATCAACCTGATTGCCGGTGTTTCTGAAATCCGCTTCAGGGATTTCGCTCTCGGCACGTTCGTCGGTATGCTTCCCGGCGTGACGGCAACGGTTCTGTTGGCGGACCGCATATATGAAACGTTTCGCATGCCGGACCTGGGGCATTTCGCAACCATGGCAGGCGCCGTGGTGTTGGTCGCAGCCGGACTTTTCGCCCTTCGGCGATGGCTTCGAAGCAGACGGGACGGTCAGGAAAGGGATCGACGGCCAACGGAGCATACGCAGTGAATGCGGATCAGAATTGCCACTTACAACATCCATCGGTGTATCGGTCGTGACGGCATCGAATCTCCCGATCGCATCGCCGAGGTCTTAAACGGCGTCGATCCAGATGTGGCGGCACTTCAGGAAGTGGGGTTCCGTGGTGCGCCGCCGAGGAGTATACTGAGCCGGTTGGCGGCGGCCGTCGACGGCCGGGCGATACCGGGGCCGACGCTGTTGGATGAAAAAGGTGCATACGGGAATGTCGCTTTGACCCGAATCCGACCCGTCTGGATAGAACGTCTGGATCTCAGCCTGCCGGACAGAGAGCCTCGGGGAGCCATATTCCTGATGCTGAGGATTAACGGCAGGGCCGTTCGGGTGATTGCCACCCATCTGGGGCTTCGACCTGGAGAACGACGGTACCAGATGCGACGGCTTCTGGGCTTGTTGGATCGGACGACGGCCGCGGTGACAATTCTTATGGGAGATTTCAATGAATGGTTTACGTGGGGGCGGCCTGTAAGGTGGGTGAACCATCGTTTGGGCGCTATGCCGGCACCTCCCACATTTCCCAGCCGTCGACCTTTTTTGGCACTGGATCGCATTTGGGTCCATCCCCCGAATCATTTGGCGTCCATACGCCCATATGCAGCCCCGCCTGCTCCGCTCGCCTCCGATCATCTGCCGCTGATCGCGGAGTTGAGGTTCTGATGGTGTAAAACCGTTACATCGACCGTGCATGCACCGCCGTCATTCAGCAGCCTTGTTCTTGAGGCCGATTTTCGAAAAAATTTTCTGTTTGATCTGGGCATCGAAAAGCTGCCATTTTTTTTGACGATATTCTTCATCCCGAACGCCGGAGAGGAAACCGATGGGAATCTGAAATCCGCCGGCCGACAGCTTGCCGCCCCCGAAATAGTTCCCGGCGGCGTCCTTACCGAAGACCTCTTTGATGAAGGCATCCGGGTCGAGGGTGATCTTCGAGGTCCGAAAAGACCCGACCAGGGTTTCATCATGGTTTTTGTCGGTGACGATGCCGTAAACGATGGCGGTGTGGATGTTTTCCTCGGTCATCAGAAAGTCGGCGGCCTGGGGGATGGCGTCCCGATCTTCGGCCCGGAGGTAGCCGATGCCGCTGATGGAGAAGTTTTCGGCGAGTTCCCGGTTTCTCAATGCCCGTTCGGTGATATCCATAGTCTGTCGGGAGCGTTCCTGCATCATGATCTGATTGAGGAGATCCGCGTCTTTGTATCGGCTCAGGAATGCCGCTGCCTGAAAGTCCTCCGGCTTCGCGTAAACGAAGCCGCCGGTGTCCGTGATAATGCCGTGAGTCAGCGCGGTGGCGATCTTGATATGCTCCTGAACGGTGCCGTCCAGCGTGAGCAATCCATTTTTGAGGTATTCCGAGTAGATGCTCGCCGTGCTGCCGATGTTGCGCCGGATATCCTTGAACTCAACGTTCAGTTCTGCCTGTGTTTCGTGATGGTCCACGACGATTATCGTGGGAATTTTAGCCTCTGCAAGGGCTTTGACGAGTGCGGTGGCCGTAGACCCCTGGGTGTCCAGAAAAACGGCGCCACTGTAGGGCGTCAAATCAAGATTCGGTTCATATCGAATAAGGTCTATACCCAGCAGACGGACCAGGGCGATGTTCTGTTGGTGGCTGATCCGACCGGAGTGGATAATGTCCGTCTCGATTTCGAACCGGCTGCAACAAATCTGATGGGCCAGCGCCGCGGAAATGGCGTCAGGGTCGGGGTAATCCTGGAGGACAATCACATGCCTTTCGCCTCGGTGCTTTTCCAGCGTTTCGATCAGTTTCGATGTGGGGTCGTTGGCGTTCGGGCGACTCTGTTCCGCTTCCTGATCCGTCATGGCACATGCCTCCTGCATTTGTGAGTTTGGGAGAAGATGTATCTGAAATTCACGAAGGTCTCATGGGTTTTCCTGAATCGAAGCGATCTTCTTACGATATCCAGAACTTCGACGTCAAGATCCTTTCCGGGACGTCAGGCGACCCATCCGGGAAATACCGTCCTCAGGCCGTCGACCATGAACTGAACGGCGATGGCGATCAGAATCATTCCGAAAACTCTTGAGGTCAGCCTCAGCGGCATCTCACCGGCCAGTTTCGCAATCGACGGTCCGGTAATGAGTGTGAGAAACAACAGGGACAGGACACCCGCCAGGACAATGGCCAACCCGAGAGACGTCATCCATGTAGCGCTTTGGGAGCCGTAAATGATAACCGTGGTGATGGCCCCGGGGCCGGCGATGACGGGGACACCGATGGGCACAAAAACTTCCTGAAAGCGTTTGACGACCTCACTGGTGACATTGCCGTCCTTTTCGACATTTTCCTTACTGTTGATGGTGACCGCTTCACCTTTGAGCATGCTGAAGCCGAACTGAAGCAGGATCAGTCCGCCGCCGATTTTGAAACTGGCGAGATCGATTTTGAGTTGTTCCAGAATTTGGCGTCCCAACAGCAGAAAGATCATGAGAATGATGACGCTGGTGAAGATGATCAGTGCGGCCAACCGCCATTGGAAATGCGCTTTTCCGCCTTTTGATGCTTCGATCCAAAGTGGAATTTTTTCGACGGGGTTGACGATGGCAATCATCGCCGTCGCAAAATTCGATATGAGTTCCCAGTTGATGTCCATATGCCGACCGGCGCGCTGATGGAGATGTTTGCCGCCTATACGGGGATCTTCCGGCGGGTTGGCGGTTCGGACCGACCTCTGTCGGAGCCCGTGAATTAAAGTGTAGTTCACAATTTGCCTGCATGTCAAGATTGGGTGTGTCGACGGGATCGACAGCGGCGATTTCGGCAAGGAACCGGCGTTTCTGTTTGCCACAACCGTCAATATCGGATATCATACATTATGTTCAAATTTCGACGGTTAGGGCTGGTGCTGTTGAAGGACTCACACTTCATGCAGTTGCATCAGGGGGTGAAGTGAAGACTAACGGCTTGAGGGAGGGCCGCGAGTTGAGGAAGCGCTGATGCCCATTCCGTCTTGACCCGATTTCCGGTCAACATCACGAAAGTCGAAAGTTAAGTCCTCACATAAGGACGTTCCCGATGCCGCGCCGGGTATTCACGACCTGTCACGTTCAGGATCTGGGGAGTGGGAGGAATCGGACAATGACACATAAGCATACGATATTCATTGTCGAGGATCATCAGTTGTTTCGGGAAGGGCTGAAGTCGATGTTGGGTCGCCGTGACGATGTCGAGATCGTTGGAGAAGCCGAAGACGGTCTGGCGGCGGTGCGCCGGATCCGCAAATTGAAGCCCGAACTGGTTCTGATGGATCTGTCGATGCCAAAGATGGGCGGTATATCGGTGATGAAAGAGATCAAACGGGAGCTGCCGGATATTCGTATCCTCGCCCTCACCATACATGAATCCGATCAGTTCGTGCTGGAGGCCTTCGATGCCGGTGCGGACGGATACTGCATCAAGGACGCCAGTCGCCGGGAACTCATGCTGGCTATCGACAGTGTTCTGAAGGGAAAGACCTACATCAGCCCGGGTATCTCCGATCTCGTTATGGAAGGATATATTACGAGCCGGAAGACGCTTAAAAAAACATCCAGTTGGGACGATGTCACCCAACGGGAGCGCGAAGTGCTTAAACTTCTGGCCGAGGGGTACACCAACAAGGAGATCGCCGAATTTCTCCATATCAGCGTCAAGACGGTGGAAAAACACCGGTCCAACCTGATGGGCAAACTCGATCTGCACAATGTGGCCAGGCTGACCTCGTACGCCATTGAAAAGGGGCTCGTGGAACCCAAAAAATAGAATAGCCGATAGCCGGAGGCGATGTTTCAAGGTTCGTTCCATGGGTTTGGTTTCCGGAATTCTTCAGTGTCCCGAGGCGCCAAATCAGATTCCAACAATATGACATTAAAAAATAATTTGTGATATTTCGAGATGGACGATTCTTGCGCCGATAACCATTATGCGTTCTTCGCGGCATTTTACAATGCGCCTGGTCCCATCGTCATTGCACGGGAAGACGGTCGATTTGTGCTGATCAACAAGGCGTTCGAGAGCGCTGTCGGATATGCCTTCGAGGAGATTGCCGGCTTTTCCGACTGGATCGATTGTATGGGCGGGCGGGATCCGACTGGAGTCGAGACGTATTTATCCGGGCTTTTCTCATCGGAAACGGCATATCGGACCCGGCGTGTATCCCTTCAGAACAAGAGCGGCCACGTTTGGGTATGGAACTTTTACAGCGCGCCGATGGGGAGATGGGCGGACGGCCTGAGGACAGCCATCAGCATCGCAAACCCGGTGGAGTTGACCGCCGATCAGGAAGCGGCCTGTGAAGAGATGATGGACCTGCTCGCGGAGGAAATCGCCAAAAGATCGAAGGATCTTCAGGCCAGCATCAACGCATTGGAGAACGAAATCATCGAACGCAAGCGGATCGAGCGGGCACTGACGCTCTCCCGCGAAAGGCTCAAGCAAATGTCCATGAGGGTTTTGGATGCGCTGGAAGCCGACCGAAGAACCATCTCCAAGGAACTGCACGACAGCATCGGCGGCAGCCTGGCCGCCATCAAATTCAGCCTCGAAGAAAAGGAAATTGATAGAGAGCAGAACGGCGGGCGACTTGACGAATCCTTATCCCGGGAGATCGATTACCTGTCGGCGGCCATTAAGGAAACAAAGCGGATATCCGCCAACCTCAGGCCTACGACCTTGGATGACTTGGGTTTAATGGCCACCCTGAAATGGTATCTGCGTCAGTTCCGGCGTACCTACGGCAAAATCCGGGTCGATTTTACCGCCGACATGAGTGAAGAAGAGGTGCCCGAAGCGATGAAGATCATCATTTACCGAATTGTTCAGGAGGCCCTCAACAATGCCCAGAAGCACAGCGAGGCCGATCTCGTCCGTCTGCATCTCGGTAAGACGGATGGCGATCACACCGTCTGCCTTGTCGTTGAGGATAACGGCCGGGGATTCAACGTCAACGATATCCATCCCGGGAAAGATCCCTTAAGTGGATACGGTCTGACCGCCATGCGCGAGCGCTGCGAGATTGTAGGCGGGTCGTTTCATATCCATTCCCGGATCGGACGGGGTACCGTGATTCGTGCGATGCTGCCCAGATCGAAAACCGATCAATGAACGGTTCGTGCGGACTCACAACGTTTTCTCGGGTGTGACGGCCCCGCTGCCCCTTTTCAGACGTGATGCGGATTTGTGCCATCGCGCGGTTTACGGACAGCGGGGTGTATTTGGGCTTTCCACCAACCTTCGAGATACGATGATGCGTTGGAGAACCGCTTCGGGCTTCCGGGCGGATGGCTCAAAAGACCAGTGGCCTCAGCATGTAGATGATATCGCTTTCCCTCGAGGGATAAGGTGTCATGATACTCTGGCGATAAAGCGTTTCTGCGGAGAGGCCGTTATGCATCGCCAGGCTGAAGGCGTTGATCAGGCCGGCGGCGTTGTCCGAAAGGATGTGCGCACCCAGAATTTTCCCATCTTCTCCCGCGAGCACCTTATAGGCCGCATGGGCGATCCCCACCCGCGTATACGTGGGCCAGTCGAGATGATCTTCACAGCTCTTTTCATAGCTTGCGCCTTCCTTTTTGAGTGCATCCTCCGTAGCGCCTACCATCCCGTACTGGGGATAGGTGAACAGGACTGTCGGCACAGCCGAATAATCCATGACTGCCCCGGGGTTGTCGCCGTTGCTCAGGCTGACGATGTTGTTCGCCGCCGTTTCCGCCTCGGCGTCAGCCACCCGGGCCAGCTGAAGGGTGTCCGCGCAGTCGCCTACGGCGTAAACATATGGGTTCGAAGTGGCCATCTTCTCATTTACGGTGATGCCGCGTTTGGTGGCTTCGATTCCGGCACTGTCCAGTTCCAGGGCGTCGATGTTCGGGGCCCGTCCGGCACCATGCACGACGAGATCCGCTTCAAACCGGCGACCCCCTTCC
>NZ_JBFXGG010000033.1:0-34956 GCF_050178255.1 Desulfococcus sp.
CGGAATGGGGATCGCGGCCCGACCTGGCCGTCATCGAAAGGCTCGAGATCGAGGTCTCTCTGATCCCCCTGCTCAGGCGTAAGATCGAGGTCTCCCGGCTTCTGCTGGTCGACCCGGATATCCTTCTGGAAACCGATGGCGACGGGGTTCTCAACCTCGGTCCGGTCCAAGCGGATAAGGTCGCCGGCGATAAATCCGTCTCAGGATCCTTACCCTTCCCCAGCCTCCATAAAATCGATATCCAAAACGGCCGGATCGCCTATCGCGACGGCCGGACGTCGACATCTCATACCATGGCGGTGACCGTTTTGACGGCGTCGCGCACCCATGAAGGCGACCGGATGAAGATCATGCTGACAGGGGCCTACAATGATCACCCCCTCGAAATCATCGGCTTCGTGGGAGGGCTCAGGCGTCTTCTCGATGCAGACCTCGACTGGCCGGTGGATTTGACCGCCAAGACGCAGGGGTGGAACATTGGCGTTCAGGGCACGGTCAGGGATGTCATGGGATTGACGGAAGGGGACCTCGCCATAACGGTTTCGGGCGAGCCCGGCGTCGTTCCCGGCATGGGTGCGATCGCCGTTGACGCCGATGTGAACATCGCGGACATCCGGACCTACCGCTTCTCCGATCTGAATGCCGTATTTGGAGAAAGCGACCTGCATCTGTCCGGTACACTGACGCTTTCGGACAAGCGCCCCCGGCTGACAGCGACGATCTCCTCCAACAAACTCGATCTTCGTCCCATCACTTTCATTGCCGGGATCGGGACATCGCCGTCGGCCCCGAAACAGCCATCCTCGGGAGAGCGGATTTTCTCGACGGTGCCGCTTCCTTTCTATACGCTCAAGCAACTGGATGCCGACGTCGAATTCCATCTGGCCGCCCTTCTCACGAAAGAAGCCGCCTTCACGAACCTGGGCGGGAATATTCGACTCGAGAACGGACGTCTCGGAATGAAGCCGCTCTCTGCGACGGTAGGCGGATCCACACTCACTGCGGCACTGGAAATCAATACAGCAGCCGGGACACCCACCATGTCAGGCACACTTCAGGTCAAACGACTGAATCTTGGAAAGATGTTTGAGGCCCTGGATATCCAAAACGCCGTCACCGGCATGGGAAATCTGGAGGTGAATCTGAGGGGGCGGGGAACATCCATTGCCGAGGTGATGGGAAGCTTGAACGGCAAGATTGTCTTCGCCCTTCAAAAGGGCTTTATCAGCCGACAGTATCTCCAGCTCATCTCCCTCGATTTCACCGCCGCCCTCGTCGATAAGATTTTCACCCTGCTGGGCATCCCCTCGGGAGGCAGGGCGGAAATCCAGTGCCTTTTCGGCCGGCTCGACATCACCAACGGTGTCGTCGACGTATCCCCGCTGGTCATCAAGACGCCTGAAACGGCCGTTTTCGGCACCGGCGACATCAACCTCAAAACGGAACGGCTCGACCTCTCGATCAGCACGGAGCCCACCCGGGGCACCGACGTCATCCGGTTCACCATGGGGCAGTTGACCCGTATCTTCAGGCTGACCGGAACCCTGGCCCGCCCGACCCTCGGCATCGATCCCGTCGCCGGCGCGACGCTTCTGGTCAAGGCGCTGAGCGGTCCGGCCATGGCCGGAACCATCCTGGCCATGGAAGCCCTTCTGGAGAGCGAGGACATGAGGGAGAATCCCTGCCTTCGGATGACGGCTTCACCGGCAAGCCCCTCTTCGGTACTGAAGGCTGTTGAGCCCCTGAAAGAAAAGATCGAGGATGCGGGCGAATCGATTCTGAATATTTTCCGGAATCGTTAGATCTTGCCCCGCTGGCGCGCCATGTTCATATAGGTCTCGAAAACATTCCGCGGGGGAACATACCGCTCCGCGGCGTCCTTCTGCAAGAGCGAGACGGCCGCCTCGGGACACGCCGGCACACAGAGTCCGCATCCGATGCATCGGTTGCGGTTGACCGTCGCCGTATCGTTCACCGTGATCGCATCCATCTGGCATGCCGATACGCAGGATTCGCAGGCAACGCACTTATCGGACGCCACCACGGCAAAATAATTGGTGTGAACCGCTTTGGCGGGACTATCCAGGGTTTTCAGGTTTTTCAGCACCTGGCAGCAACATCCGCAACACATGCAGATGTTGGCCGGCTTCTGGGCATTCCCCGGCTGCAGCACCAACCCGGCCGCCAAGCCGGTCTTGAGAACCGCCAAAGCCTCCTCTATGGAAATGGCCCGCCCCAAACCGTTTTCCTCGTAGAAAGCAGCCGCCGATCCGAACGAGAGACAGACCTCCATAGGCTTGCCGCACCCTTTACCCAGCATTTCGTGCTCCCGCCGACAGATGCAGGGCGAAACCACAATCCTGGACTGGCGTGCGATGATCTCTTCGGCCGCCTCATAGGGCATCACGGAGATTCCGGCCGAGATGCTCCCGGCAATGGGAACCACCCTGAGCTGCTTCGTCTCCTGCTTCACCCATTGTTTTTCCATGAGGACCGGAAGGTATTCGTTGACATCCCGGATCAGGTTCTCATCGAGATCGTTGAGGTGATACTCCCAGATGCCGACCACGAACTGGGCGGCCATGTAGTATTTCCGTCCGTCCCTGGTTGACCGGAAAATCAACCCTTTCCTGGACATGCGCTCGAGCATGTCGGCCAGCCGGGTCTCATCCCTGCCGGTTCGCCGCGCAATACCTTCCACCGGCTCCGGCATCATGATCAGCTGGGCGGCAATCTCCGCCTCCTCCTCCGAAAACAGTCGTTTCAGAATTCGAATTTCAACCCCGGATTCCGTCGCCGGAAAACCTGCCGGAAGGCTGTCCAAATGCCGGGCCAATCGGGTGAACGCGTCGCTCATGGTGTCATATCTCCTGTTCAACGGCATTCCAAATGCTCACCTGCAATGCCGTTTGAGTACACATAAAAAACGCGACTTTCGACTTTCACAGGCTTGTGCCGACTTTCAAGATGGTGACCGGATAGATACGGCCTGTGAAAGTCGAAAGTCGCGTAATAAAAGAAACAAAATTAACAGAAAAATCATGGAAATGCCAACAGATTCGAAATTCCATTTTTAAGCACTTGAAAAATCGGAATGGAAAAGATATAAGTATCCAATTCAGATAAACAGCCGGTGATCGCTCAATATATTTTCGGCACCATACCACTGGAAACACCGGCGCCGACACCAGTGAACGAGATGCCGTCCGGATCACACCGGACGGCTTTTTTTATGACGCAGCCGGAATCACCGCTTGCGTCAATTTCCGGCGCATATTTTCAAGAAAGAACAATCAAATGAATTTTAGCGAATTAGGGCTGAATGCGGCACTTCTCGAAGCCGTCGCCGATATGGGGTTTACAATGCCTACGGCGATACAACAACGCGCGATACCCGCACTCCTGTCAGGAGAAAAGGACTTTGTGGGGCTGGCTGAAACGGGTACCGGTAAAACCGGTGCCTTCGGACTGCCGCTGATTCAACGAATCCATCCCGCCGATACCCGACCCCAAGGCATTGTGATCTGTCCGACAAGAGAACTGTGTCTGCAGATTACGGAAGATCTGAAACATTATGCACGGCATCTGAGGGAAATCCGTATCATCGCCGTTTACGGCGGAGCCGCCGTCTCCAACCAGATTCGGCTGCTCAGAAAAGGCCCCCAGATCATCGTAGCGACACCGGGGCGACTCATGGATCTCCTCGACCGCAAAGCCTTGTCCCTGTCCCACGTCTCCTGCGCGGTTCTCGATGAAGCCGATGAAATGCTCAACATGGGCTTCAAAGAGGATATCGACCGTATCCTCAAGCAGATGCCCGGGGATCGAAATATCTGGCTCTTTTCCGCTACCATGGCAGACGGCGTCGCCGCCATCGCGCGAACATACCTGACCAATCCGACGGAGGTGCGGGTCGGCGGCCGGAAACAGAGCCCGAAGGGCCTTCGCCATACCTGTTATGTCATCCATGAACGGCACCGGTATGAGGGCCTCAAGCGAATCATCGACTTCAACCCGGACATCTTCGCCCTCGTTTTCTGTCGGACCCGAATGGAGACCCAGGCCGTAGCCGATGCACTCATACAGGACGGACATCCGGCCGACACGCTTCACGGCGATTTGTCCCAATCCCAGCGCGACGGCGTCATGAGAAAATTTCGGCAGGGTGCGGTTCGGATTCTTGTTGCAACGGATGTGGCGGCCCGGGGGCTGGACGTGGAGGAGATCAGCCATATCATTCACTACCGCCTGCCGGATGAGATGGAAATCTACACCCATCGCAGTGGGAGAACCGCCCGTGCGGGAAAGGCCGGGGAATCCATCGCTCTTGTCAACACCAGGGAAATACGCAGAATTCGCGAGCTGGAGGCCCGGCGGAATATCCGGTTCACCTTTTCGAAAATGCCGGACGGCCGAGCGATCTGCGAAAAACGGCTGTTGGGGCTGATTGAAAAAATCGTCCGAACGGAGGTGGACGAAACGGACATCGATGCCCATCTGCCCGCCATATTGACCGCACTGGCACCCTTTGACAAGGAAGAGTTGATCAAGCGATTCCTGTTCGCGGAGTTCGACCGGTTCAACGCCTACTACCGGACGGCAGAGGATATCCATGTGAACGTCAAGGGTTTGGGTGCCGGAAAGACCGCCGGATCAAAAACCCCTGCTCCGAAAAACCGAACGACGCTCAGAAAAACGCGACGGTTCTTCATCAATATCGGCCGTCTGGACAAGATCAACGCAAAGGCCGTCGCGCGTCTCATCGCTTCGAAAACCGGGATCGGCATAAATATGATCGGCGCCGTCGATCTGAAACGCGAGTTTTCGTTCTTTGAAGTGGAGCGGAGCGCTGCGAAAAAAATCCGGGATGCCTTTGAAAACGTCGTTCTGGACGGTCGCAGGATCCAGGTTCGGGATGCCGTAAGGGAGCCAAAGGCTTCCTGACCGTTTTTCGCCCCTCACCTACAGCCGAATCTCGACCTTGCCCCTCAGGTAGCGTTTGAGCTCACCGATGAGAACTTCCTCCCGGTGGAAGATACCCGCGGCAAGCGCCGACTCCACCTGCGTCCGGGTGAACACCTCGTGGAAATGCGCAACGCATCCAGCCCCGCTCGAGGCGATGACGGGAATGGTCACAGCACCCTTGACCGCATTGATCAGCTCGATGTCGAAGCCCGCGTTGGTGCCGTCCCGGTCGATACAGTTGAGGAGGATCTCCCCCGCCCCCAGGGTTTCACAGACCCGGGCCAGGGTCACGGCATCCACGTCTCGCCCCTCCCGCCCGCCTTTGACGGTACACTGGTACCAGCAGTAACCTTCGCCATTCGGTCCTGAAAAATCGGTCTCGATAACGGGGTGCGGGGTGTCGCCGGGAGAAGCAACGTAAACACGGCGGGGATCCACGGAGATGACCACCGCCTGGTTGCCGTAAACCCGGGCGATGGCTTCGATGGTGCTTTCCCCGGTCCGCCGTCCGGTTCTCAGGTATTCCTCGACGATATAGACCGCGTCGCTGCCGATGGAAACCTTGTCGGCGCCGGATCGAAAATACTCGGCCGCCACCTCCAGGGCCGTGTAGCGTCTGCCGTTCTTGTCGGTATAGTCCCGGATGCCGCCGCCGATGGTCAGGGGAACGAAGACATGACGGGAGGTCTGCTTGAGCACTTCGATCATGGGCATGTCTTCCAGAGGAAAATCCCTGAAACCGGTGATGTTGAGAAAGGTGATCTCATCGGCGCCATCCCGGTAGTAGCGGCCGGCCAACGCCGCCGGATTGCCCAGGTTCCTCACCTCTCCGTCCTCCCGGACATCGTACTGATCGCCCTTGGTGACCACCAGTTCGCCCTGGTCGTTGGACCGGACGTCCAGGCAGGCGATGATCCGCTTGGCCAGGCGGGTCGTCCCGGACATCCCGATAGGCAGATACGGGGCGACGTCGGGACGGATAAAGTTCTCGAGGATCCGAAGGCCGGTCTCTCCGCTCTTTTCCGGATGGAACTGGGTGGCGATGACGTTCCCCTTCTGGACGGCGCTGACGAAGGGATACCCATAATCGGTGGTCGTCAGGACGGCGGAGGCATCGTCCGTCGCCACATGGTAGGAGTGAACGAAGTAGACCTTTTCACGGCCCGAAAGCCCGTTCAAGATCCGGGAAGGCTTCCTGGCGTTGAGGCCGTTCCACCCGATGTGGGGTACCGACAGATCGGTTTCGAACCGTTTCACGGTTCCCGGCAGAAACCCCAGTCCCGTCACGCCGGGCGCCTCCGCGCTCCCGTCGAAGAGCGCCTGAAGCCCCAGACAGATACCCAGAAAGGGGCGATCCGCCGCAAGATAGGCCTTCAACGGCGCCGCAAATCCCTTTTCGTTCAGGATGCGCATCATGTTGCCGAACGCCCCTACACCTGGAAAAATAAGCCGCTCCGCAGCCAGGATATCCTCCCCGCTGGAGGCGATCCGGATCGTCTCGCCCAGGCTCTCGACGGCGTTGATTACGCTTCGCACATTACCCGCGCCGTAATCCAGTAAAGTAATCATCGTTCTGTTCCGTCCCTTGCATTTGTCGTCTCTGAAAGCAGGAAATTCAACTTTCGACTTTCATGATGGTGACCGGAAAGATACGGCCTGTGAAAGTCGAAAATCGAGCAGGAAATGCTTACACAATTCGCCTGGAGGAGTCAAACGGAGTTTGGGTGCGCCCCTTTCTCCCGCAGGCGGTGATGCGGTGATATGGAAAAATTCGCCGGTTGATCCCCAGTGACTTTTGGTGTAAGGAAACGAAGGACATCGTCAGGATGCGGGATCAAAGGAAGGAGACGCCATGCCGGAAGTGCTTAAGGAAATCGTCATCCCCAAGGAAAAGGCCGTGTTCCGAATGGACGCCAGGGGATGCTGGCACAACGCCCAGGGACCCTTTCAGAAGAAGAGCATCATCGATCACTTCAACCGATCCATCCGGAAGGACGATGCCGGCTACTTTCTGACCCAGGTCAACGGCGACTATATTGAGAAAGTCTATTTTTCTTATGAAGACACACCCCTCTTCGTCGTCGACGTCGAAGATGCCGACCCGATCCGTCTCCACCTCAACACCGGCGAAACCCTGCCCCTTTCCCCGGAAACACTTTTTATCAAAGCCGACCAGCTTTATATCATGCGGGAAGATGAACGGATAAAATTCAGCGAACGGGGCCTTCTCAAACTCTCGCGTATGCTCGAGGGGGAAGACAATGCCTACATTCTCCGCATGGGGGGCCGCCGGTACGCCATTCGGGTGGAGCCGACCCCCTGATCCGTCCGGCTTCTCAGGTCGCCCTGCCGTCATTGCCGTACTGAAGAACCTCAATGACTGTAGATTCGAACTGCCTGCAGTAGATCCCAGGATCCCAACCGCTTACACCCTTCTTTCCGGCCGACATTCCTGAAAATGCCATGCCCGCCGTCAACGACGGACAGACACCGAACTTAACGCCCTTGACGTCGCCTATCTGCTGAAAATGCGCGTTGTATTTTCAATTTAAACACTATACAGTAGTTTATTGAGAACAACCCTATTCCCGAATAGTCGATCATACCATGAATGACACGTCAATCTACAACGAATGCTTAGAACTGGCGACCCGGGTCGAGGGGCTGAAAAACCGGATCGCCCAGCGCCGCGAAGAAAAGGACAAGATCAGCCACCTCAATGCGGTGTTGAGCTCCATCCGCGATGTCAGCCGACTCATCATCAAGGAAAAGGACCCTCAATCGCTGATCCAGGGCATCTGCTCGAGTCTTATCGAAAAGCGGAGCTTCCACAATGCCTGGATCGTCCTGGTGGATGAACACGGGCGCGTTACCACGGGTTCGGAAGCGGGCCTGGGCGCGGATTTCCAGAAAATCCTCCAAAAAATCGAGAACGACCGCATGCCGCGATGCTGTCACATGGTGCTGAGTGAAGACCGGTTTCTGGTCACCACGAATCCGTGCCGGGAATGCCTCAACTGCCCGGTATCCTATATGTATGACGGAAGGGGGTCCATCTCGGCCCGGCTCGAACATGACGGCCGCATATACGGTATTCTCACAGTCTCCGTTCCAATTGCCTACAGTCAGGATCCTGAGGAGCACGAACTCTTCAAGGATGTGGCGGACGACATCGCCTACGCCCTTCACAGCATTGATGTGGAAAGGGACCGTAAGCGAAAGGAGGTTGCTCTTCGCGAGGCCCGGGACAAACTGGAACGGCGCGTCAGAGAGCGGACCCGGGACCTGGAAGTTCTTTCCAGCCGTCTCCTGAACGCTCAGGAAGCGGAGCGGAAACGCATCGCCGCGGATCTCCACGACGGCATCGGTCAATGCCTTTCCGCCGTCAAGTTCATGGTAGAGACCGTTATCCAACAGCTCGACGGCAAAGTGGCCCGCCAGGCGATCAAAAGTCTGGATGCGCTGGTGCCCCTTCTGCAGGAAAGTTCGGAAGAAATCCGCAACATCATCATGAACCTGCGCCCCTCCATTCTCGACGATCTGGGCATTCTGGCCACCATCGGATGGTTCTGCAGGCAGTTCACTTCCGTCTACTCCCATATCCGCCTGACGAAAACCATTGAGATCGAGGAGGATCAGGTACCCGAAACCCTCAAGATCATCATCTTCAGGATTGTTCAGGAAGCCATGAACAATATCGCCAAATATGCCGACGCCGGAGCAGTGTCGATCTACCTGGGGAAAAAGGACAATGCTCTTGAATTACGGATTGAGGACAACGGACGCGGATTCAGCGTGGACCGGTTCATGACCTCGGGATCTTCGGCTCTGGCTTTTGGTCTGACCGGAATGAAAGAACGCGCCGAACTCTCGGGAGGGTCGTTCCGCATCACGTCGTCTCCGGGCAAGGGCACCCGGGTGGAAGCCCGATGGGGTTACTCATGCGTAAGGTCTTATTGACGTGCTTCGCAGAGGCCCGGCATCAGCTTCAGGAGTCCCTCATTGGGTAATGAGGTCGTTTTCGATAGCGTATGCGGTGAGTTCCGAAGCATTGTGGAGATCCAGCTTTTTCATAAGGTTGGAACGGTGCTTTTCGACAGTCTTGACGCTGATGCAGAGATATTCCGCGATCTTTCGGTTTTTGTGGCCCTCGGCGATCATCTTGAGGATTTGTCGCTCCCTCTGGGTGAGGGCATCCAGAGAGGACTCGCTCTGAGGCGGTTTCTTGCCTTCCAGGTAGGAGGCCACCAACTTCTCCGAAACACCCGGGCTGAGATAGGTCCGCCCGGCCAACACGTTTTCGATGGCCAACCGGAGTTCCGTATAGGTGCTGTCCTTCAGCAGGTAGCCGTTCGCCCCGGCCTTTAGGGCAGCGAACACATACTCCTCGGCCTTGTGTACGGTGAGCACCAGCAACTTGATGTCGGGAAACTCCCCCTTGATCTCGCGAATGGCGTCAAGGCCGTCCATCTTGGGCATGGAAAGGTCGATCAGGACCAAATCCGGCATGAGTTCCCGGACGCGTCGGATCGCATCAAGTCCGTTTTCCGCCTCTCCGACGATGTTGAAATCCGGATTTTGAGAAAGAAGGGAACGGAGTCCTTCCCGAAGAATACGATGATCCTCGACAATAACGATGCTGTAGGCTTGTTCCATAACTAACGCTCTCTCTCCATGTTGATCGACCCGTCGCCTAAACCTGAAACCGCGGGCTTCCGGATCATGATATCCTCCGCTCAATCCATTCGACGCGTTTGCGGCAGCCGGATCGAGAAGATCGTTCCAACCTCTTTTTGGGAACGGACCTCGATGGTTCCGCCGTGCTCATCGATGATTTTCTTGGTGATCATGAGACCCAGACCGGTTCCGTCATAACCTTTAGTGCTGAAAAAATTCCGGAAAATCCTGCCCCTTATCTCCTCCTCCATCCCGCAGCCGGTGTCTTCCACCTGATATTCGACGGCCCAGCCGGGAGACCGCAAGGTACGAAGCGTGATCTCCTTTTTCTTGAGCGTACATCGAATGTCCATGCACGCATACATGGCATTGGTGACGAGATTCAGGAGGGCCCGGTGGATTCCATCGGGATCGAACCAGACATAGGGGAGGTCTTCATCCACCTTCAGATGAAAGGTGATGCCGTATTCCCTCGCCTGGGGCTTGATCAGTTCGTAAATCTCCCGCGCCGGTCCATTGGGATCGCAATGCTGGTAGCTGGGGTTTCTTTCACTGGCAAAATTCAGCAACTCAACAGCGACATTATTGATTTTTTTAACATTTTTCTTGACGATTTTCCATCCCTTCCGGATGTATTGACGGTTCCCCAGTTCGAACCCCTTGTCCAGCACGAAAACGCCGCCGGCCAGCGCCCCGGTGATATTCTTGATGGCATGGGCCAATCCGGCCGCCGTCTGGCCGATGGCCGCCAGACGCTCGGTCTCCACCAGCTTTCGGGTCTTTTCCTCCACCAACCGCTCCAGGTTTTCGGTGTACATCGTGAGCTGTTTCTTCATGACGATGCGTTCGTTGGCCCGCCTGAGGGCAATTTCCAGAATATCGTCGTTGATGGGTTTGGTGATGAAATCCGTTGCCTCGTATTTCAAGCTTTTAACCGCCAATTCCATGTCCCCGTGACCGGTGATCATGATCACTTCCGTCTCGGGTGCCCGACGCTTGATTTCCCTCAGGAGTTCGATGCCGTCCATTCCCGGCATCTTGATGTCGGTCAGCACTATCGACGGGAGTTCCCGATCGAATATCCGCAGGGCTTCTTCACCATCTTTTGCGGAATAGATCCGATATCCCATATCCGTAAGCACGATCCCCAGAATATCCCGGATATCTTCTTCGTCATCGACCAGCAATATTTTATTTTTTTCCATGTTCCACATCTTGTGTCAGTTGATGGATGGGAAATTCCAAATGGAAACACGCACCGCCGTGAAAAGGGTCGCACAACCGGATCTCGCCGTGAAAATCCTTGACGATACCGTAGCTGATGGAAAGCCCAAGACCTGTTCCCTTTCCCACCTCCTTCGTTGTGAAGAAGGGCTCGAAGATCTTGTTCTGAATGCCTTTGGGAATCCCCGTACCGGTGTCTTCCACCTCAACGACCACCTTTTTGCCTTTCAGGGCCGTCTTCAAAAAAATCCGCTTTTCGGAAACGGCATTCGGGTCTGACTTGGCCCATCTTTTCTCGATGCTGTCGCGGGCATTGACCAGAAGATTGATGAAAACCTGTTCCAGCCGGCCCGCATCGGCCATGATGACGGGAAGATTCTTTTGTAGCTCCCAGGTCACCGCGATCTGCCTCAACTTGAATTGCTGGCTGAAGATTTCAAAGGCTTTTCCCAGGACATCGTTGACCTGGACCTTGTCCAGCCGCATATCCGATTTTCTGGCGAAATCCCGCATGTGATTGATGATCCGATTCGCCCGATCGATGTTGTTACTGATCTTCTCGGACATATTGCGCAAAATCTCCGCCGGTATCGCCTCGTTCTGGCTGATCTTTTTCATAAAAAAGGTACTGGCCATTTTGATGACGGTAAGGGGCTGGTTCAATTCATGGGCGACGCCGGTTGCCATCTCGCCCAATGTCGCAAGCTTACTGGCCTGGGAAAGCTGCTGCTCGGCCTCGAGTCGCTTGGTGATATCGCCTGCGGTCACGAGAAGCACGTGCTGCCCCAGAAATTCGGTAGGCGAAATCCGGATGTTGACAAAGCGAATCGCTCCGTCTTTGGTCACCTGCTTGACCTGATTAATCTCGCTGGCTTTGTTGAGATTGAACTCGTAATGAGATTTGTCCTCTTCAACGAAAAAGTCGAGAAAGGAACGGCTGATAACCTCGGATTGCGCATAGCCGTAAACCGCCTCGACACTCCGGTTGCAATCCAGAATTCGATGAGAATCGGGATCCAGAACAAATACCGGATTGGGAATGTTGTTAAAAATAGCGTAATACTTCTTTTCGGATCGGGAAAGCTCCTCTTCGAGTTCCTTTCGATGGGTCACATCCAGACACATCTCGATGGCGGCCGTTATCTCGCCCTTGGTGTTGCGGATGGGTGCGGTCTTGACGATCCAGAACTTCTTCGATCCATCCTTGTTGGTCCGCTCCTCCTCGCTGTAATGCGATTTGCCGTCATTGAAGGTCCTGGAAACGGGGCAGGACACACACCGCTCACGGAGGCCCTTATAGACCGTGTAGCAGTATTTCCCCTGGCTGATGTCGAAGGTGTCGGCAAATTCACGGTTGTATCGAATAATTTCGAAGTTCTTGTTCTGAATGGAGATCGTGCAGGGTACGCTTTCAAACAGGATACGGTACTCCCGACGCTGTCGAACCAATTTGAGCATCAGGAAGCAAACCAGCGTTCCGACACACAGTAAAAGCAAAAGAATAGGCAGATTAACCTGCATGGTTCATCCCCCGTTCAACGGTCGCGCATTCTTCCCGGGTTGCATCCTCGGCAGTCGTATTCGAAACCGGCTCCCCTTCCCCGGCGTGGAGTCCACGGTAATATCTCCCCCGTGCTGATCGACCATTTTGTGGGCGATGAAGAGTCCCAGACCGGTGCCCTTGTTTCCCTTGCTGGAAAAAAACAGGGTAAACATCTTCTCACGGGTTTCACGGTCCATGCCGATGCCGTCGTCCTGGACCTCAAAAAGCACTGCATCAGGTTCACCCTTGACAGTGAACACGACCTGGTGGGCAGCCTTGTCCATCTTCTCGCTGCAGGCGTCGATGGCGTTTTCAAGGATGTTGACCAGGGCGGCCGTCGCCACGTCCGGATCGATTTCCATGACGCCCGGCGAAGGATCGAACATCCGAACGAACGCGACGCCGGCGGCTTCGGCCTTGGGAACGACGGTATTGGCGACGCTTTCGGCAAAGGCCTGCACCTCGACCTTCTCGGTCTGAAGCTCTCGGGTTTTGGCGTAATAGAGGATGTCGAGCACCTGCTTGCGGAGTCGCATCCCCATCTGCCTCACAATCTCCATCCCCTCTTCCATCAACGCGATGTCCTCCTTCCTGATCCCGGACCGCAGCATATAGATGCCGCCGTCCATGCCGGTCAGCAAGCCCTTGACCCCGTGGGAAACCGAGCTGATCAACAGTCCCAGATTGGTGAGCTGATCCTGGAGCTGCCGAATCTGGGTGATATCGATGGACATCTCCATGACATGGGTGATCCGACCGGCGGCATCCCGAAGGGGCGCCGTGGTAATCAGCACATTGTATTGGCGGCCGTCCTTCGCTGTTACGACCGTCTCGGTCCGGTGGGACTCTCCGTCATCGAACGTCATCAACACCGGGCATTCCGGACATGGCTCCTGTCGGTGTTTGTAGGCGGCATAGCAACTCAGACCGGCGGCGTCGCCGAAGTGGGACTTGAAAAGCCGATTGCTTTCGGTAATCTTGAGGTGTCGATCCTGAACGGTGATATAACAGGGTGCCGCTTCGAAAAGCTGATGGTACTTATGGCGGGTGACGCGCAGCTCTTCCTGAACCAGACGATGGATATTTTCGGTGTGTTCGCGGATTTGCCGGCGCATGGTGATCTTTTCCCAGGCACGGTTGACCGCCAGATCGAGGATGTCATGGTTGATGGGCTTGGTGATGAAATCGGTGGCCTCGTGCTTCAAGCTCTTGATGGCCAGATCAAGATCGCCGTGGCCGGTGATCATAATAACTTCCGTGTCCGAATCCATCTGCTTGATCTCCCTCAGGAGATCGATGCCGTCGATGCCGGGCATCTTGATATCGGTAATGACGAGAGGCGGTCGCTCTCGGCGATACACTTCGAGGGCTTCGACGCCGTCGGCGACCGCATCGACGGCATACCCCAGATCGGCAAGATAAATGGAAAGGATTTCCCGGATATCGTCTTCGTCATCTACCAGCAAGAGTCGTTTGTCCATATGGAACCACCTGGTAAGAAGTTAACGCCAAGGGGGACGCTTTGGACGACATGGAAGCAACGAATGGATAATGACGGGAAAGAACGTCTCAAGCCGCCGGCCGAAGCAAGGATTCCGCAATCTCCAGCAATTCATTCGGCTTGGGCGGCTTTTCGACATAGGCTTCAGGTTCGGGGATGGCGTCGTCCGGCTGAATATTCATCATCTTCAGGTAATGAAAAAAGGTCTGTTTCCCGACCCCGGAGAGCATCAGAACGGGGATATCTTTCAAGACATCGTCGGATTTCAGATGCCGGTACATGAGGACGCCCCCTTCCCCCGGCATCATGATATCCAGAATGATCAGGTCCGGGAGCAACTTTCTGGCTTTGGCCAGACCGTCTTTTCCGTCTCTCGCCGTGACCGCTTCATACCCACTCGTCTCGAAGACCGTTGAAATATAGATCCTCATGTCCAGTTCATCGTCTACAACCAGAACCTTTTTCTTCTTCATGGAAACCCCGTATGAAAACCCGATCTCCCCATTTGGAAATCGACTAATCCGACACCTTGTCTGGACGGTTCACGCTCGCCACCGGGCAGGATGCCCTGAGGACCACCTGCTCTACCGTGCTTCCCAGGAGCGCCTGCTCGGGATCGATCTCTCTCGTGTGGTGAGCCATGACAATGAGATCGCCGTTTTTCTCCCGGGCATACTTCAGGATTTCGACATAGGGGATCCCTTCCCATATTTCAATCTCATAGTTGTCGTAATCGCCCATCTGGGAGACATATTTGAGTTCCATCTTTCTTTGGGCCGCCTTGATCATCGCCTCGATCTCCGACTGTTCGAGGACGGTTCCCGACTGAACGCTGCTGAGATCCAGGGCATGAAACATATAGAGCTTTGCCCCGATTTCCTTACAGAGTTTAAAAGCGAATTTAAAAGCGGAATCCGATGCCTTCGTAAAATCCGTTCCGAAAATGATATTGGAAAAATACCAGAGGCAGGTAGTGCACGGGCGGCTCACGATTAAAACCGGACATCGGGCGGCCTTGGCGACCCGCTGCATTGTGCTGCCCACAACACTCCGATAGCGGGTGGCGCCGGGATCCTCCTGTCGGGAGTGGGCACCCATAATCAACAGATCGACGTCCGATTTGCGAAGGTAGCGCAGGATCTCGGTGTGGGGGATGCCCACCACCGGCAACATCGTCGGTTCCACACCGGATGCCTTGCTCTGTTCGGCATAATAGGTCTTCATCTCATCCTTGACCCATTCCACGTAATCGGCATCCACATAGTCTTCCTCACCGCTTCTGCTGTCGGTGACCGTGGCGCTGAATCCTCGTGACGGGCGGCCGAAAACATGCAGGACCGTCAGTTCCGACTGATATTTCCTGGCCAGATCAAAGGCGACATGGGCTGCATTGTCGCAAGCCGGCGTGGCCGTCGTTGCAAATAATATCTTCTTGAACATTGTTTACCTCCTCAATTCACAGGCCATCAGCGTCCCCTGAAAGCCAAGTTCCCATAGAATCCCGTCGATCAATTCAAAGAGATTGAAAACCGTGTCAAATGCCAGCACATCAACCCGATCACCGAATACGATATGTTTCAGACGGCCCAGCTTGACCGGCATGTCCAGCAAATTTTCCAGAGGGACGGACCTGAGCATCACCGCCTCCCCGCCATCTCCAACGCCGTAAAAGGAGTTGTAGATTTCCACACGGGGCTTTCCCGGAAATCCGATCATCTCGACGTTCTTTGAAAATTCCAAAAATCTGAATCCGTCGTAAAGGCATCCTGAATCCGGACTGTTGTGAAACTGTGCCAGATAAGAGGGCCAGAAGGCGTTCAGTTTCTGATAGGCCGGGTATCGCTCCAGCATCCGAAAAACACTTCTGAGGGTGCAGGCTTCCTCGAGGACCACCTGGCACCCCAGATACAACAGGGGGTCGGCCTCCGCCGCTTTACCCCCTTCCGCCAGGGTACCGTCGGCCTTCAGCGTGACCTGATTCATGATTCGAGATTATTCCTCCTCAGACGGCTTCAGATGATCCGGAACGATGACCATTTTCAACAGAAGCGGCTTGAGGAAGCTCCACCGGATGCCGACCTCAAAAACCTCTTCCAGATCACGGATGGCATCCCAGCAGTTATGGCACGGTGAGATGACCAGTTTTGCGCCGGTGGCCAGGATCTGATCACATTTGACCTTCAGTCCGATGTTCCGCTCCTTCCGGTATCGCCCGATGCCGTTGAAACCGCCGCCGCCGCCGCAGCAGAAATTATGCTCGCGGTTGGGGGTCATTTCGCGAAAATCCTCGGCAATATAGCTCATGATTTCACGCGCGCAGTCGGCCAGACCGGCGTTACGGATATAATTGCAGGAATCCTGATAGGTTACCGGCTCCTTGATCCGCTTGGCCGGATCGATCTTGAGCTTTCCGGTCCTCAGGGCTTCGGCCACCCACTCGACATAATGAAGGCTGGGAATGGGGGTTTGGCCGTCCTTCAGACCGGCCCAGTAAGGGCCTTCGATGACGGTGGCGCGGTAGGCGTGACCGCACTCGGTGACAACCATCCGTTTGGGGTTCAGACGCTTCATGGCATCATATACCGACTGAACTTGCAGCTTGCACCCCTCCCAGTCCCCGGCGAACATGGCAAGACTGGTCTCCTCCCAACCTTCACTGGGAACGGTCCAGTTCTCACCGGCCAGATGGAAGAGCACCGCCGCCTCCGCCAGATCCTCGGGATAGTGTTTAGGCTCCCGGGCGTTTACGGTGTAGAGGATGTCCGCGTTCTCCTTGTCGACAGGGATCTCCAGGCCGGGCCAATCCTCTTCCCACTCCTCGGCCATCCACTCGCAGGTTTCAACCCAGTCCTCAGTGGTGACATCCATCTGGGCACGAAAGACCCGATGCATTCCGGAACCGATCTTCATCTCCCAGGGAATGAATCCCTGCTGGAAACACAATCCCCTGAGATAGCTGAACATGACGCCCATGTCGATACCGAAGGGACAGTAAAGGCCGCATCGGTTGCAACAGGTGCATTTGGACCATGCGGTGTCCATGACCTTCTGCATGAAGGCGTTGTCGACCTTGCCTTTCCGTTTGACGATCTCCCCCAGCGTCGACTGGATCTTGTAGGAAGGCACCTGTTCGGGATCCTTGTTGTTGGCCAGATAGAGAAAACAGCTGTCGGCGCACATGCCGCAGTGGGCACAGATCTCGAGCCAGGTTTTGATCCTGGATTTGGCCTTGATGGTTTTCTGGATGGTATTCCACAAGAGCGCCTGATCGACGTCAAGATCGCTCATTTCTTCATAATATTGTTTGCCGCCCTTGTCGTTCAGGAGCTCTTGAAGTTGCTCCAGGGTATTGACGGGTTCTCTGTTGCAGAGCTTGCCTAATGCCATGATGGATACCTCGTTATCTCTATTATCCGTTGCAGGCGGAGCCGGTCCCGCGGTCCGATCCACCCTGTATCGTCAGAACTACCACGCCATCCCCTTGCTTTTCATGCCGCCGCGTTTGATGCCGAAATCCATACCGATCTGCATTCGGCTCATGAAGAAAAGGACAAAGTGGGAAAGTTTGGTGAACGGAATCGCCACCAGCATGATTTCGCCTGTTATGATGTGTGATATCAACCAGAAATTATAGTTCCCGATCCGGTGTGCCGCCAGAAAACCCGTCAGAAACGGCGCTACGGCAATGGCAAGCACCAGATAATCATACCAGGTCGTAATGATACGAACCTCCGGAAGCGCCAGACGCCGCAGCACAAGGAACACCGCTGCCGTCATCACGCCGATAGTGAGCATGTCGGCGCTGAAATCGGATATGGTCGGAAGGCCGAAGCCGAACCGCTCTTTGAGGAGGATCGAATGACCCTGAAGAAAAATCGGCACCACCAGCAACCCGATGTGGAATGTGAAAAATACGATGGTGAAAAAGGGATAGAACCGCCAGCTGTGGGTCCCGAAAGGAACAAGCCACGCCGCGATGGATCTTATGGCACCCCTGATACCGTGCTTTCGGTGAGCGGTATAGGCGACGCGATCCATCTGCCAGTCCAGACCCTTGATATAGAGTGCGGCTCGGACGATAACCCCGATGAAAAAGATGCCGAACGCCAACCACGCCACCGGTCCGGTTACCAATTTATATATATCCATCTCCATATTATAATCTCCTTTTGTGCCGACGGTTAATCGTCATCTCTGTCGGTTAGGAAACGCCAGAACGCGGTGATGCTGATCAAAGCCAGCACCATAATGATATAGGTAACCCCTTTGGTATGGGTCATGAAATCCTGAAGCGTGTAAAATATGCCGTCCATAACATGGTCCTCCAAGGTCCGTTATCTTTAGTGTTGTGCTTTGTGGTGTACATCGAGGTCTTCAGCATGATGTGCCTGGTATTCGGGATGTTCATAGAAAATCGGCTGTCGCGTGACAATGAACCTGAAGACGAGGACGCCGACGGTCAGCATGAAGATCGTCAATCCGACCTCCCCCCAGTGGGGAATATACTTCTGACTCCAGGGCAGATACCAGTTGAAGGCGATGATACACACGTTGAGCCGGTTAAGAATAATGCCCAGCACGGCGATGATGGATGTCCGCTGAATCAGCTTCAGGTTCTTGTCCCGGGCGCCCACCGCATACAGATAGCAGGGCAGGGCCACGAAGCCGATCAGTTCGACAAGGAACCACAGCCCGTAAGGCGTCGCCAGCAGATGCCACTGATTCTCGACGGCGATGCCGATGATCTTGATGATGACGTAGCCGGCCATGACGAAGGATGCTCCTTTAGCGAAGCCGAGCACCAGACCGTCATGCTCCGACCGGTAAGTCGCATCCATTTTGTCATGGAAATATTTGTGGGACAGGGTTCCCTCGAAAATCACCATCGATAGTCCGGCGATAATACTGGATATGAAAAAATAGACCGGAATATAGGTGGAATACCAGAGGGGATGCAGCTTGGACGGTGCAATCAGAAAAAGCGCACCCAGGGAGGACTGGTGCAAGGTGGACAGCACCACGCCGAAAATGGTCAACACCATGGTGATCCTGACCAGGGTGTTTCGCAGTTTCTTGAAGCCCAGCCATTCCAAAGCGGCAGGGGAGTATTCCAGGAAGAGCACCGTCAGGTAGAGGGCCACACACGCGGCCACTTCGAAGAGAAGGGAGGTGGTGCCCCGCTGCACGACAAACGGATAAGGCAGCCGCCACGGTCGGCCGACATCGTAATTCAGCGACACCACGACCAGGGCGTAGCCCAGGAAACCGGTGAGAATGGCCGGACGGACCGCCGAATGGAAGCGCTTTATCCCGAAAATGTAGCACGCGGCCGAGGTCGTATAACCGCCCGCTGCCAGCGCGACGCCGGCCATCAGGTCGAATCCGATCCACAGCCCCCAGGGATAATTGTCATCCAGGTTGGTCACCGCGGCCAACCCGCCGGTGAACCGCATCACGGTCAGAAGCAGCCCCACCAGCAGGATCACCCCGCAGACTACATTGAAGGGGGTATACAGGGATCGATCCGTCGGAAAAAATGATTTTTTGGCGACGACGTTTTGCTCAGACATCAGACATCCTCCTCCTTCTTGTCCGTACCCTCCTCCTTGGCCTTTTTAGCCTCTTCAAGGGCCTTTTTCACTTCCTTTTTGACGGCGGCGTCCTGATCCTTCCTTGCCTTCTCCATGGCCGCGGCCATGGCCTCTTCGGCCTCAGCCTCGGTTTTGGCTACCGCCTGCGCCACGGCCTCTTTTTTCTCCTCCGCCGAAATCTTCTCTTTCCGTTGGGTCATGGCCCATATGCCGGTCAACAGCACCGGCCACAGACCGACGACGATGGGCACCGCCCCGAGAGCCCCCGCCGTCAACTCCGGCGCGGACGTGGTGCCGAGATCCTCGCGCATCCCGATCTCTTCGTATGGGGTGCCGGTAATGTACAACCAGTTGGTACCGCCCATCTCATATTCGCCATAGATGTGATCGACATATTTTTCCGGGTATTTCCGAATGCGATCCCGGGCGATCCTGATAAGGTCCTCACGTTTTCCAAAGGTAAGCGCTTCAACGGGGCAGACCTCCACACAGCCGGGGATTTTACCCTCGAGAATTCGCGGGTGACACATGGTGCACTTCATCACCCTGGGATCGAGAACCTTTTCATACTCGTAGGCCGGGATATTGAAGGGGCAAGCCACCATGCAGTATCGGCACCCGACACAGACCGAAGCATCATAAACCACGGCACCTTCGGGGGTCTTCTTGAACGCTTTGACAAAGCATGCCGATGCGCAGGCAGGCTCCTTGCAGTGATTGCATTGAAGTTTACGGAAGGTCACCCCTCCGGGGCGATCGGGATCCGCATACTTGTTGACGACGGTATAGGCCTTGGCGGTGGTTCTTCGCTCCTGGTTCAGAACGGATTCGTCCCGAAAGGATACGTCCGGCGCCGGGAGATCGTTAACCTTGTTACAGGCTTCCTCACAGCGTCGACATCCGACGCACAGCGTCGTGTCGTGCAACACGCCCATGCTGTCTGGGTATCCTTTGAACTCTTTGTTCGTTCCGGCATGAGCTTTTCGCCCAACGGCTGTAGCAAAGCTCGCACCGCCCATCCATGTTAGAAATCTTCTTCGGGATACGGACATATTCAGTTCCTCAGTCGGTTTGACGTATCTCCCGCCGTCGAGATCCGTCGGCCCGTTTCAAATCGGGCCGACGGACGACCGGAGATAGGGAAATTGATATAGTTACTGCTTCTTCTCTTTGTGGCAGCCGGTACATCCGGCAGGCTTTTCCAGCTTCATTTCCGCGTGGCAGGTCATGCACTGCTGGTGATACGCTCCCATCAGCCCCGGCCTCATGGGCGTTCGCTCATCAAAAGGCTTGCCATGGCACGTGGCGCACTTGGGCGGCTTTTTCGAGACGGGGCTGTTGTGGTGGCATCCCTGGCAGAGCGTGCCCTTCTCCCGGTGAAAGTAGGTGGCCAGCTTGCTGTCCTTGATGTTCTCCGTCAATTTCCGAACAATCTTCCGATGGGGCAGATCCACCGCTTCGTAACGATCATCCGGCTCCGCCATCACGTTAATGACCACTTTCTCGGGGATATCCTCATTATCATAGGTTTCCGTGGTGTAGGTCCGGGCACCGACCATCATTTCAGCAACCCGTTTTTCGTCTTCCAGGGCCAGAGACCGGAGCTCGGGCGCCATCTCCTCGTGGCATTTCAGACAGGCTTCATCGGCCTGCTTCCGCCGTTTCTCCATAAAAACATGGCATCCAGCACATTCAGAGGCCGCTTTTTCCTGCTCATGGCAGCCCATGCAGCTTTTCTCCGAATTGATTAGATGATAGGCCTGGGCCAGATTGACATGGTCGCCGTCCTTGCTGCCGGCCATGGTGTGACACGTGCTGCAGCTCTCCATGCTGGCATGGTGGCAGACCCGACAGGTGTCGTTATATGCTTCGTGGGCCTTGTGATCGTAACTGACGGGATTCATCCTCACGTCACCGACTTTGTCGCCCTCATCGGGCTTGACCTCGCCGACCTTGACGAGGACCACATCCGGTTGTTTTCGCTCCATCCGGGGGACATTCTCGATCTGCTTGAATTTCTTCTGGGAAGCCGCATCATGGCAGCCGCTGCAGTAGATCGGGCCTGCCGTCTCGTTCTTGGCCAACCGCTTGCGATGACAGCTGATGCAGTCAAGATGGGACGCCTCCCGCATGGAGATTCGATTCTCCTCGGTCTCGGCCTTGTGGCAATAGCGGCAGGTGCCTTCCTTGTCCTTGGCGTAGAAAAGCACCTTCTTCTCCGCGTCATATTCATGGTGGCAGGTTTCGCATTTCTTCTCCTGGGCCGCCACATGACGGTAGTGAAGCGATTTGTCCATCCCGATCAATACCCGATTGGAAACGACATCGGTCTCCTTGTGACATTCGCCGCAGGTCACCGGCCCCGACTTGTCGCCTTCGGCGGCCATATCGTTGTGGCAGCTGATGCAGAAGGTGTGGTAAACGTCCATCACCTCCTCCCGGGCCGTGTCTTTCAGGCGTTTGAACTTGGGGGACAGGGGATCGATGCCGTCGACGGCCGCTTTGAAGGTCCCCGGTATCTTGTTGGACTTCTCCTGGGACAAATGACAGGCTGAACAATCCTTGCCTTTCTTTTTAAGGGCATCGGTATGCGCGTCGTGCAGAAACACCACCGCCGGCTTCTCGAGATAACCGAAGACCTTTAACGCATCGATTGTTATCATGTCCGCCCGGGCATCCTTTCCGGTCGGCGTGCCCACCTCCTGAGCCCCGATACAGACCGCTGTGACCATAAAGATCGCGGCTGTGACTCCAACCCACCAATACTTCATCTTTCCCTTCACCATGATTGACATCCTTAAAAGTGCGTTTAGATTTTAGCAGGAAACTCAGATTCTGATACGAATATTGGCGGTACTCTACAGAACTTGTCCACCAGGGGTAAATAAGGCCTTTAATGTATTTTATGTAAACTCCAACCCTATTTTTACATCCTGGAACATAGGGTCTTTTCCAAAATATAAACTGAAGGCACCAAATTTATTATGAACCCAGAGAGACCTATCCCATGTTTGGGGTATCTGATAGAACAGTCCCGCAAACGATATTGCAGACAGAAGGAAGCGATGTGTTTTGACGTCGAACTCGTCGGCCCCGGAGAAAAGCGTTATGAGACGTAACCGACGAGGGATGAGCCGACAAAGCAGTGAGCGTTTTCCGCGTTGAAACACCGCCGGGGAGTCTGGCCGTCGCCCGGCAGGTGTAACGCTTGTAGAGGGAACCCGACTTCGGGAAAGCGGGCGGTTATTCGACGGCTTTTTTAACGAGTTCCAGTACCTTATCCGGATCAAAAGGCTTTGCCAAATATCCCACAGCGTCCCGAACGGACAGATGTCGTGAAGGCATGCCGCTGATAATCAGTACGGGCGTATCCTTGAGCGCTTCGTCCTTCTTGAATTTCCGGTAGAACCGTGTCCCCCACTCCTCGGGCATTTCAAGATCCAGGGTGATGAGGTCCGGCCGCTCGGCCTTGAGAACCTCCATGGCCTCCAGCCCGTCCTTGGCCGTACAGGTCTCGTATCCGTTGTCCTCCAGCAGGCTGACCAGGTATTTCACCACCACCGGATCATCATCGATCACCAGAATTTTCTTTGCCATTCGGCACCTCTCTTGGTTTGGGATTATACGGTATCGTTTATCGGTGATTTGAGGGCATCGGCGCATCGGCCCCGACCGCTTCAAATGGGGGTCATCTTAACCCTTTAAATACAATTTGGCAAGTAGTTCCCATGAATTCATACCGCATTTGCCAGTACGATTACCTCAGACTGGAACGACCGTTATTCATCGCCCATGCCCACACTCTCCGCACGAACGACGACGTACCGAATACGACCAAACACCCGTGAGCCTCGCCATCATTTCTTGACAGATATCGCTTAAAAAATTAGAGTGGCAGCCATTCCGGAAACGAGATGTGTCTTCAAGACCTGAACCCCGATGAAGCGATACCCATGACATCGACCCCGAAAAACAAGGAACCTATCCCGCAAAGCCAGTTCGGGCTGCTCAGGATTCGACGTTTCGCGCCCTTTTTCTGGACCCAGTTTTTCGGAGCGTTCAACGACAACGTATTCAAAAACGCCCTCATCATCCTGATCGCATACCAGGGCTCCCGAATGCTGGAGATCGATACCAACATTCTGATCAACCTGTCGGCAGGTCTCTTCATTCTGCCGTTTTTCCTGTTTTCCGCCACGGCCGGCCAGTTTTCGGATAAATATGAAAAAGCCATGATGATCCGGCGAATCAAATTGATGGAAATCGTCATCATGGGATTTGCCGCCGCCGCCTTTTATTTTGAAAACATGATCGCCCTCATGCTTCTGCTTTTCTTCATGGGAGCCCAGTCGGCCTTTTTCGGCCCCGTCAAATACAGCATCATCCCTCAGCACCTCGCCCCCGAAGAGCTCGTCGGCGGCAACGCCATGGTCGGCATGGGCACCTTTGTCTCCATCCTGCTCGGCACCATTACCGGGGGAGTACTCGTTCAACTCGAAAACGGTACGATCTGGATCGGCCTTACAGTCTGCGTCGTTGCAATTGCCGGATGGGGCGTCTCACGCCTCATTCCCAGGGCAGAAGCCCTCTCCCCTTCGATCACGATTCGCATAAACCCCCTGACCCAGACGTGGAAAACCATCGGCTATGCCCGTCGAACCCATTCGGTGTTTCTCTCCATATTGGGAATCTCGTGGTTCTGGTTCCTGGGATCGGCTTACCTGACCCAGATCCCCAACTTCACCCGGTTCGTTCTCAGGAGCGATGAAAGCGTGGTTACCCTTCTTCTGACCATGTTTTCCATCGGCATCGGCGCGGGCTCCCTGCTGTGCGAAAAACTTTCGGGCCAAAAAGTGGAATTGGGCCTGGTCCCTCTGGGCTCCCTGGGGTTGAGTCTCTTCGGCATCGACCTGTTCCTGGCCTACGATCCGCCGGAGGTGTCCCAATTGATGGACATCACCCGCTTCATATCCACCCCCGGCAGCCCTCGTGTACTGTGCGATCTCGTGCTTATCGGCATATCCGGGGGATTGTACATTGTCCCTCTGAACGCCTTTGTTCAATTGCGAACAGAGCCCGGCTACCGCGCCAGGGTCATCGCTGCCAACAACATCCTGAACGCCTTTTTCATGGTGCTTTCAACAGGGATCGGCATCCTTTTTCTCGGAATCCTGAAACTATCCATCCCACATTTCTTTCTGATCGTCGCCCTGGGCAACATCCTGGTGGCCGCCTACATCTACTCCGTGGTTCCGGAATTCACCATGCGTTTTCTGATCTGGATCCTGACGCATACCCTTTACCGAGTGCGACACGAGGGGCTTTCCCGCGTTCCGGATGAAGGCGCCGCCCTTCTGGTCTGCAACCACGTCAGCTATGTCGACGGGCTGCTCATAGCCGGAACCTTGCGACGCCCTGTCCGTTTCGTGGTTTTCGAACCCATATACCGCCTTCCCGTGCTCCATTTTGTGTTTCGCACCGGAAAGGCCATTCCGATTACCTCCGAAAATATCGATCCCCAGACCTTTCACCAGGCGTTCGAAACCATTGATCAGGCCTTGGCCGACGGGGAACTGGTCTGTATCTTTCCTGAAGGGAAACTGACGACTGACGGCAACATTCAGCAATTCCGTCCCGGCGTGGAAACAATCCTCAATCGCAGGCCGGTCCCTGTAATTCCCATGGCCTTGAGAGGGTTATGGGGCAGCTTTTTCAGCCATAAAGGGGGTCCGGCCATGACGCGGCGACCCAGACGATTGCGGTCGAAGGTCGAAATCGTCTGCGCCCCGCCGATGCCTCCGGAGCAGGCCACGGCCGAAGCCCTCCGGGAAGCGGTGGCCGCCCTCCGGGGCAATCATCCATAACCCATTTTATAAAATGCTTTATTTATCCATTACAGCTGTGATAAATTTCCATGCCTTCAAGCGGATGAGCGGTTATACGGCCGAAGAAGTGAACAGATGCTGTCGTGTCGGAGAGGACCATGATGACGAAACGGAAAAAAACAGAACCGTGCGGGCCCATGAAGATCGGCCTGTTTGTCAAACCGCAGCGTGAGGCCGTCCAGAAGGCGGATGAATTCGAACGTTGGCTCGCAACCCGAGGGATTACCGTCGTACGTAAGGAAGGCGTCCCATCCAACCGCAAAATGCCTTTGGATTCAATGGATTTCGCTCCGCGTGATCTCTTCTGTGTCTTCGTTCTGGGTGGCGACGGCACCTTTTTGAGTGCGGCCCGATGGATTGGAGATTTTCCCATCCCCGTCATCGGGGTCAAGTTTGGAGAAGTGGGTTTCCTGGCGGAAACCGTTGAGGGAGCCCTCTTCTCGGCGGCAGAGGCCATCCTCAAAAAAGAATTCACCACCATGCCCAGAATGCGTCTTCTTGTAAGGGTTCTCCGCGACGGTGAAGAGATCGTTCGAGAGCCGGTCTTGAACGACATTGTCATCAACAAGGGCGCCTTGGCCCGACTGGCCCGCATCAAGACATCCATCAACGACCGATATCTGACGACCTTCAGGGCGGACGGGCTCATCGTCTCCACACCCACGGGTTCGACCGGATATTCTCTGGCCGCGGGGGGGCCCATCATCCACCCCACGGTGCCGGGAATCGTCATCACCCCCATATGCCCTTTCACCTTGACCAACCGTCCGATCATCGTCCCCGATTCCGTCTGTATCGAACTCAAGCTGGACAAAAGCGCCTCGGACATCATGCTGACCTTCGACGGGCAGGCGGGCCTGGAAATCACGGAAAAGGATACCATCATTGTCCGGAAAGGATGCCAACCCATACACATGATCACCCTTCCCGATCGACATTATTTCGACGTTCTCAAAACAAAACTCCGTTGGAGTGGTGAGAGAATCTGACAGCGTCGCCGTATCATGGCGGCGGCATACCATCTTATGCGGGAGATGACGACGGACGACGCCTGAAACCACAGCACCTGAATAAACGGTCATGAGGGATAGCACGCAACATGAGACACCCTTACAAAAAACGGTTCATGTGCACCAAATGCGGTTACACCGGCATACCGTCTCCAGGCAATCTGTGCCCCCGTTGCGGAAAACGTCCCGGATGGTTTTCCTTCTCCAGGGCATTGGGCATCGCTGGTCTGATGTCTATCCTGCTTCTGGCCGGCGCCTTGATATCCATACAATGCTTTAATCCCCGCATCGCCGCCGAACTCGCCGGTGCGACGGACTCCTTACCGACACGGTTCCATGTGGGTATCGACGTATCCGCGAGCATGAACCAGGACACCCTCGAAAAACTCAAGGACGTCCTTTTGACGCGACTCGAGCGCTTTAACAGGCGGAAGACGATCTCCTGCCGGATTTCGACCTTCGGAAATCCCGGATGCGGTCCGGCATCGATATCGACAGTGGTCGACCTCACCGCTTGCGGCTCCCCGGACCAGTTCGATCGCACCGTCAGACCGCAGGTGGAATCCATCACCACAGCCACGATCGCGCCCCGGATCATCACGCCGTTGACGACCCCCTTCTACTGCTTTCTTGAAACCGTCCTGAATTCGCGGATCAAGAAACGGGTCATCATCTTTTCCGATCTGATAAACGACGACAGCGACTGTCCGCAGCAATACGTTTTTCCCGAAGCCGCCGTTGAACGATTCGGCGTCGACAGCAGCGGCGAGATCATCTTCCTTTATACGAGCCCCCGAATTGGAGACGATCCCGAACTCAACCGCAGATTGTTGATCCTTCAAAAAACCTTTATCGACCGAATGAACGCCCTGGCCTTGGCAGGCAAGGCCAGGATCTTCTTCCGTCGTATTCCCGACGACCCCTTGAAAAGCCTCGGGTTCATTCGAAATGAATTGCAAAGCGCCCTGCCGGTCACTTTTGTGGATCATATCCGCGACCGATTTTCCAGAATGCTCTCCGCCGTATTCACGGCACTGACGTCTGACCGGCCGGCTGTCCATACAAAGCATTGATCTCATCAATCTGGCTGTTGAGGGTCCAGTAGTCATAGACATACCCAACCAGGAAAAGCCCGCCGGTAAAAAAATAGAGGATTCCGGTGATCCATTTTCTCATGTAAAAGCGGTGGATCCCCAGAACACCGAAAAAGGTCAGCAGAATCCACCCGATGTTGTAGTCCAGGAAACCCTCTCGAAAACGGAGGTCCGCCTCCCGATCCATCGCCGGAATCAGAAAAAGGTCAATGATCCATCCGATGAAGAGCAGCCCCAGGGTAAAGAAGTAGATTGTTCCAGAAACCGGTTTGCCGTAATAAAATCGGTGCGACCCGGTGAAACCGAATATCCAGAGAATATAGCCGATGGTTTTGCTGTGGGTGTCGTTCCTTTCCGCCATAGCGTCGCTCCTTTGGTCGATACATGAAAAAGGCGCGCAGGAAATCAGCGATCCCGCGCGCCTCGATACTCATCACAACAGTCTGAAATTAAACAGAGGGCGATCGCCCCGATTTCAATTCTTCTTCTGGTGACACTCTCCGCACATAACCGGACCGAGCTTCTGATCCTCGTGGCACCCCTTGCAATTGAGATGATAGGCCCGCATCAGATCCATTTTGGTTTGTCCCTCGGCCATGTGGCAATCGGAGCATTCCAAGCTCTCGGTGGATTCTCCCTCCACCTTGACACCATCCTCGTCAAAGCTGTGATGACATTCCGTACAGTCCTCGATGGCGGCTTTCTCGTTATGTTCGTCATGGTTGAACGTCACTGCGGAACGCATCCGCACCCCGAAAGCACTGTCCCGAACGCTGGTGATCTCCCACTGCTCCCGGGAGAAGCCGGAGACGGCCGCAATTGCGGAAACGATAAACGCGACAACGATATATGCTGCCAGAGCCTTCTTATTCATTTGGCACACTCCTCTTTGTCTGGTTCCGGTTGAGCATCGCCCCGTTCCGGGGCCAGGCCCTGCCTATTCCGGTTTCTCCATGATTTCATAAATGATGTCTCCCAGGAATTTCAGCTCGAGGCCCAGGTGATAGTGATGGATGATATCCTCGAGACCCCCGTGGCAATTGTGGCAGGGGGCGATACAGACCTCGACGCCCTTTTTCTTTACGGCGGAGAGTTGATCGGCCTTGACCCGGTTGCTGACCACCCGTTTATCCCGGAAAGGAGGACCGCAGTTGATCACGCCGCCTCCGGCGCAACAGCAGTAGTTGTGCTCGCGGTTCGGCGTCATTTCGATGAAAGTGGCGCAGGTTTTGTTCACCACGTATCGGGCCATCTCATGGAGGCCGCGGCCCCGAATGACGTTGCATGGATCATGGAGCGTCACCGGTTTGTCGAATTTATGTTTGATCTTGATCCGGTCGGCCTTAAAAAGCTCGTAATAGAACTCGAGGGCGTGGACCATCTCCACCGGCGGCATTTTCCATCCCAGTGCCCGGTTGCCCATGTCATAGACAGACCGGAAGGCATGGCCGCACTCGCCCATGACGATTCTCTTGACCTTGAGACGCATGGCGGTTTCGAAATGCTCCTTCTTGAGGCGGGCCATCATTTCGTTGTCCCCGGTGTACATGGCCATGTCGCTGTTATCCCATCCCGGGGTCGCGGGCATTGTCCAGTCGACACCGGCTGCATTCATGATCACCGCTGCCTGGTAAATGAGCTGAGCCCGGAACTTGGGCTCAGGACCGATCACCGAATACATGACATCGGCCCCTTCCTTTTCCAGGGGGATTCTCAGGTTTTCCACCTCTTCACCGGCCTCTTCCTCCTGCCAGAACAAGGTGTCGATCCACTCGTCCTCTTTGACCCACATCTGGTTCATGGTGGCGGAATGGCTGTGGGCCGTGTCCTGGATGTACTGAGGCGTAACGCCCAGTTTATGGCAGATACGCCGCATGGTCAGCATCATATAGGCGACGTCTATACCAAAGGGGCAGTACATGGCACACCGCCGGCAGAGGTTGCACTCCGTATAGCAGAGTTCGGCGGCCCGGCGAATGAAGGCCGGACTGACCTTACCTTTCTTTTCCACGATCTCCCAAAGTGTTTGTTTGACCTTGGCCGCCGGCGCGAAAATTGGATTCTTGTCGTTGGACAGATAATAATGGCATGCCTCGGAACACAGCCCGCAGTGAACGCAGGTGTCCACATAGACCTTAAGTCGGGCACCAGTCTCATTATCGATCACGTCATTGACAACCGTCTCGATCTTCTCGGGCGTCAGTCGGGCCACGCCCTCATCCAGGCCGATGTCCTTGATATTTTTCACTTCGATTTTGGATGCAGGTTCACCCATTCTCTTGCTCCCTTATCGTTGAGGGTAAAAATCAAAAATTCGTTACCAATCCTTCGCATGGCGCACTGCGCCGAACTCGGATCCGATGTATCCCCTCGTGAAAACGGCGTAGAGCATGTGACTCAGGCGGGTAAAGGGGATGGCGGCCAACACGAACTCGCCCGACAGCATGTGAAGGATGAACATCATTCGATATCCCGGCCATTGGTGATAGGCCCAGAATCCGGTGAAAAACGGCATCACTACCATCAGAAGGAGCAGATAATCGGATGTCGATGTCAGGTATTTGACATCCGGGCGAAGTATCCGCCTGCCGGCGAAATAAAAGCATGCGCCGATCACGATGAGGGTCATCACATCCGCCATGCCGTCGGGGATATACCACCAGTTGATATCGAAAACCTCTTTCCACAGAAGGGCATGGGCGCACAGAAACAGCGGCACCGCAATAAGGGAAATATGGAAAGCGAAGGTCACCAGGGTCATGATCGGATTTTTCCGCCAGTTCACTGTGGCGAAAGGGATGCTCCAATGAGCGATTGATCGGAGTGCGAAGCCCGTATCCCAATATTCATAAACGGCTGAATCCTTTTTCTTGGCAAGTCTTGCCATGGTCACGATCTTGTAGATACTTCCCCCGATAAACACGATAAAGGCAAGCCACGCCAGCGGACCGCTGACAAAATTATACAGCGTATGCATCGTCTCTCTCCTTATCAACCGATAATTTCAGTTACCGGCAGCACCCGGCGGACGTAAACCGCCTTGTCCCCGCTACCCTCGATCGCCCGAATCAATATCTTTTCGCCGTCAGGACTGAAAATTGGATTCCAGAGATTTTTGAACTGGGTTTTCATCGGTTTCCCGTTGACAGCGATCGTATACTGACCGTTTTTTTCGATCTTGGCCGCCACATGCTGGTCATCGGGGCTGAACACCGGCGCCCACGCCATGTCGCATTTGATATCCCATGGGGTCCCATCCACGGCGACTGTACAGAGGTTGCTGTCCTTCCCGACGCAGCCCACTCGCTTCCCGGAGGGCGATATGACGAGATCCGTCACCAGATCGCCAAAGGTCGTCTTCCAGGGAGTGCCGTCCACTGCAACCGTCCAGCGGCCGTATTTCGGGGCGACAATGGCGGCAATGCTCATTCCGTTGGTGCTGTAGGCATGATGCCAGAGCTGGGCAAACCGCTGATGCCACAGGACCTGACCGTCGCGGGCCAACGTCCACCCCTCCGGTGTCTTGACCGGTGCGGTGACCGAACCGTCGGCCGGCGAAAAGGCCGCTTTCCAGACCGTAGGATAGGACACCGGCCACGGTTCGCCGTCCACCACGATGGTGTAGTCATAAAGGTTTGTCCTGACCTGAGCAGCCACCCGCTTGTTGTCGGCACTGAAAACCGGCTCATAGACATTGACAAAATTCATGTCCCAAGCCTCACCGTTCACCGCTATCGTGTAACATCCTTTCTGAAATGTAAAGATGTCACCCTCTGAAAACCTGACGGTCTGCACCACCGCCGCGGCCTTGGTGCCGTCGTCGCTCCCGGAGAGTTGCGTCATGTAGGGAAAGGTCTCTTCCCAGGGAGTGTCGTTGATGAGAACGGAATACTCGCCGTCGGCCTGGGTCATGATGATCATGCTCTTGCCGTCCCGACCGAAAATCGTGTTCCAGGCAAAGTCATATCGATTTTCCCAGGCTTCCCCGTCAACCGCCAGGGTCCACTCGCCGCCGTCCGAAACCAGCCCCGTCAAACGGTTGTCCGGCGAATATCTGAGAAACCAGAGTTTGTCGAAGGTGTTTTCCCAGGCGACCCCGTTTTCACAGGCACTGAACTCCATATCCTCCGTCTTGATGACAGCGGCTATTTTTTCACCGTCCGGACTGGCATACGGCTCCTCCACATACCCGAACTCGGCTTTCCACTGGGCGATATCCGCGATCTGCCGCTTGCCGACGCTCCAGTCCCAGCTGTTTGAATCTGTCATGTCCCTTTCTCCTTTTAAGATGTTGCCTAAATCCTTTCCCATGTGACAGGTGATCGTCCGCCATTGGGGAATATACACCTCAAAAAATCGGCGCATAGTACGCCTTATCGCCTATCGAAATCCCGGAAAAAGCCGAAACGATTCCCGGCGCTTATAATTTCAACCATCTTTTCAATATGATGCATATTTTTATCATAGAAATCGGCATCGCCTCTTTATGAAGGTATAGATCTATACCGTAAAGTTTTTTTTGTAAAGTATTATGTCATGATACCCTATTTAGCAAAATAAAACAGTGTATTTCATGGGTAGGGAGAACGCTGTATTTCGGAGATCAGGATATCCGATAGGCGTCATCGCCTCCTCATACCGGGCAATGGTATGGAAAACGCCCCGAACATCCGCAGACATGCACAGCGGCCACCCGGGGTAAGAGGCAAGGCAGCCGCCTGACCGATTCCGGCACGCCGTTGACGGAGATGAGGGAAGTACGGCTCCCTACTGCGTAACTGTCAATAATAATACCATATGGTGCTGTATAGACGAGCGTCTTCCCCCGCCTTCTTCAGCCGTTCGAGATAATCGTATATGGAGACGTCCGTATAGACATAGGTGTCCACAAGGGACAGCTTTTTCTCCCAGGGGTGAAATTCATAGACCCTTCGGCCGTCGGGCAGGATCGAGATGATATCGTGATGCTGCCCCGCACGAAGGTAATTCTTTCCCAGCTTGGGGACATTGAATACGATCTCGTCCGTCCTCACCGTGCCGGGCATCAGCCGAGCCTCCTCATGTTGTTCCTGAAGCAGGCGCGCAATGGGAACCCGGTAATCATCGGTTTCTTCCTTGCCTTTGGCGTTGAAGGTGTAGTAAGGCGTAACGCCGATGAGGCGAAGCCGGTGGCGAATGGCGGCGGCTTCGAACCTTCTCGAGTTGTGGAACGTGAAGACCATCTGGTTGTAAACGCCCATGCCGGCGCGTCGAAATTTCTGGACCGCGGCCATGGATTGGGGGGTAATCTCGTATTGGTGCTCAAAATGGGTCATGATAACCACTTCCCGCTTCCCGGGAACATGGAACCGCCTGACGGCGTCGACCAGTGAATCGGTAATCCGTTGAGGCAGGGTCACGAGCATGCGGGTGCCGATGCGAATCCGCTCCACGTGAGAAATTCGGGAAAGCCTCCCCAGGAGTTTCTCGATCCTGTCGTTTGCGAGCAGGAGCGGATCGCCGCCGGTCACAAGGACCTCTTTCACCCCCGGGGTGCCTTCAATCCATTCCAGGGCGGCGTCAAGCCGCTTCTGTCCCAACATGGCCGAACGGGAATAGACGTCTTCGATCTCCCAGTTCCGCTGACAGTAAACGCAGATCTGCGGACAGGTCATCACCGGCTTCAGGATAACGATATGGGGATAGCGTCGGGTGATGCCGTCGATGGGCGACGTGTCCTGTTCGAGCATGAAGTCCATGGAACACCCCTTGTTCGCCTTGTTCTCCTTCATCCGCTCCACATAATGGAGCGGCGGGATCACTTGGGCCCGAACGGCGTAATCCGTCTTCCGGTCCGGATTCGGATCCATGAGCGCGAGATAGTATGGGGTAATACCGAAGGGAATGCGGTGTTGCCGCGCCATTTCGACCGCCTGAAACTCCTCGGGTGTCAAGGTCACCAGTTCAGACAAGGTTTCAGCGTCCCGGATGATATGACTCGTATGCCATTTCCATTTCTCCCAATCGGCATCCGCAGCACCGAAGTACTTCAGAATGCGCTGTTTGTTGGCCTTCCGCTTTGCGATGGTCTCGCGATCCAGCCCAAAGGGATAACGGGCCATATATTTTTCAGCATTCGCGGCCATGCGACCGAGGTCTTTCGATCTCAGACGGGCCGCCCTTCGGCCGGAGTGTTTGAGAAATGGTGGAACCTTTTCGCTGTATACCGCTGTTTTCCCCACGACGGCCCGTAAAAGGTGTTCAAATTCCGCATAAAATCCCGCACCGGGTTGAGGTCGGTCGCCCAGGTCCTTCCCGTGAATGAGATCATTAATATAGGTCAGCAGGCTGAAACCGGCGAGACGCTCGTTTCGCTTGGATACGATCGACCGCAGCACATTGACGGCATTTCGGGTTTGGATCCATTCCAGCGGGGGGATAGTCGGGTTGTCTTCAAAGACGGCATTGAGCGTATCCGAAAGAAAATACCGGATCAGGCGGCGTTTCTCATCGACCGCTTCATCGGTAATCAAAATCGCCTTCAATTCCGGAACCGTATCCAGGATTTTTAAAATCCGTTTTGGCGTTATCTTGTTTTCCACTGCTTAACCTCCTTTGCGACGCTTTTGTCATGCGGCAGATGAAGTGTTTTTTTGGGAAAGGTGCCAACCTCATCCGTCTTCAAAAACGAATTTCAGGCGTTTCGCCAAAATTTCGCCGTTGAAGCACCCCGAGAGAACGCGTCATGTCCAGGGGCCTGAAAAGACCGGAGGCCAACGCCGTCCGATAGACCTGATAAGGCGCCTGACCTCCCTCTTCCGGACGCTCGAAAATATCGTGCATGAGCAGATATCCGCCGGGCATGATATGGTGGGACCATGCGCAGTAATCGGCGTAGACCGTCTCCAGGGCGTGACCCCCGTCGATGAAGACAAAACTGAGCGGTATGGTCCACGACCGCGCCGCCGTCAGAGAGCGGCAGACGATGGGCACCACCGTGTCTTCAAGTCCGGCCAAAGCCAGGGTCTTCCGGAAGGTCGGGAAGGTGTCGATTCTTCCCGCGTCGTGGTCGTAGAGCTCGGGATCGAAATAGAGTTCCCCCGGCTGCTGCTCTTCGGAGCCGGTATGATGGTCGATGGAAAAAAGCGTCCCGCCGTTGGTTCGGCAGGCGGCGCCGATGTAGACGGCGGACTTGCCGCAGTAGCTGCCGATTTCGAGGCAGGGACCCATCTTGCTCGCCGACAAGGCGATATCGTAGAGACGCAGGCCTTCCGCCTCGTCCAGGAAACCCTTCACCCGAACGGGATCCATGAGGCTGTTTACACTCGTATGCATGACTGGTTACTTCTATTTTTCTTATAATTCAACTTTCGACTTTCATGATGGTAACCGGAAAGAGGTGCCGGGAGGATACGGCCCGGGCCCCTTCAGCGGTGAGTTTTAGTGCCGCTTAAGCGCCGCGGAGGATCAGCGGCCCGGACTGTTTG
>NZ_JBFXGG010000034.1:0-34709 GCF_050178255.1 Desulfococcus sp.
ATTCCTTCCGGTAGAACGTCTGCTTGACATGCCGCTGGATGAAAGACTCGATCTCGCTTCGGCGGGGCCAGACATCCTCGAGATAGACCGGCTCTCCATTCGGATCCAGACCCAGGGGACGCCTGAGGAGATTGACGTCGATCCGTCCGGCGATGGCAAACGCGACCACCAACATCGGTGAGGCCAGGAAATTGCCCTTGACGGCCTGGTGGATCCGCGCCTCGAAATTCCGGTTTCCTGAGAGGACTGAAGCCACCGTCAGATCGTGTTCCCGAATCAGGCGCTCGATCTGAGGATGAAGCGGACCGCTGTTGCCGATGCAGGTGGTGCATCCGAATCCTGCCAAATGGAATCCCAAGGCCTGAAGGTAGGGCATCAGGTCGGCATCCTCAAGGTAATCCACCACGACCTTCGAGCCGGGCACAAGGGAGGTCTTGACGTGAGGCGGCACTTTGAGCCCCTTCTCAACGGCATTCTTAGCCAAAAGCCCCGCCCCCAGCATGACATAGGGATTGGATGTGTTGGTGCACGAGGTGATGGCGGCGATGACGATGCTCCCGTCCCCCACGCTCACCTCCCTGCCGTTGATGTTCGTAGTGAACCGTCTTCGGCCGCTCGGCGCGCAGTAGGCTTCCCGATGAGTGACGGAACCCGACTCGTCAAGAAATTTTGAGATGTTGTCGATGTCGGCATCTCTTTCGTGACCGCATTTCAGCATATTGTCGAAGTGGCTTTCCAGGTCGTTCAGCACAATGCGGTCCTGAGGCCGCGAAGGTCCGGCCAGGGAAGGTAAGACAGTGGAGAGGTCCAGATCCAGAACGGCCGTGTACTCGGGCGTCTCATCTCCGGTGTAGAAAAGGCCCAGCTCGCGCGTGCATCGCTCCACGACCCGGGCCTGGGCCTCCCGATCGGTTATATCGAGATAGTCGATGGTCTTTTCGTCTACCGGGAAAAACCCCATGGTAGCACCGTACTCCGGGGACATATTGGCGATGGTGGCCCGGTCGGGAACAGTAAGGCCCTTCATTCCCGGACCGAAAAACTCGACAAACTTTTCGACGACATTGTATTCCCTCAACATCTGCGTGACGGTCAGCACCAAATCCGTGGCCGTCACGCCGGCCCTGAGTTCACCGGTCATCCGTACACCGATGACCTCCGGAATGGCCATGAAATACGGCTGGCCAAGCATGACCGCTTCCGCCTCGATGCCGCCGACACCCCACCCCATGACCCCGATGCCGTTAATCATGGTCGTATGGGAGTCCGTTCCGACAAGGGAGTCAGGGAAGGCCGCCATACCGCCGTCCGACGTCGCCGTAATCACAACACGCCCTAGATGTTCCAGGTTGACCTGGTGGCATATGCCCGAATTGGGGGGCACAACCTTGAAATTGTCGAAGCTTTTCTGTGCCCATTTGAGCAAGGCGTACCGCTCGCCGTTACGCTCGTATTCCTTGGCCACGTTTTTTCTGAGAGCGTCGGCGGTGCCATAGTAATCCACTTGAACGGAGTGATCGACGATCAATTCAACGGGAATCATGGGATTGATTTTCCGAGGATCGCCACCCAACGCTTTCATGGCATCTCTCATGGCCGCCAAGTCAACGACGGCGGGAACGCCCGTAAAGTCCTGCATCAGCACCCGAGCCGGATGATATGGAATTTCCACCGGCGCCTCGTACCGTTTCCGCCACCGGGCGATATTCAGCAGGTCTTCTTCCCTGACCACACGACCATCCAGCTTTCTCAGCAGGTTTTCAACCAGAATCCGAATGGAAAAGGGCAACCTTTCAATATCGGCGATGCCTTTTTTTTCCATCAGACGGACGTCCATCACCGTATAGTTCCGGCCGTCCACCTTGACCTGGCGTAAAAATTCCTCTCGGTTAATCATTCCCCCTCCTTGATCACTGTAGGTTATCGTCCCGCAAGCCGTTTGCATGGAGACACGGCCATTTTCGAAAGTCGACATATGAGCGTACTATAGTATCGCTTGACGCCAACAATCAACACCCTTTTCCCGAAAGGGATTCTCCTCACGATGCTCACCGCTCAGCCGTTGACGTTGCATTTTTCCAACCGGAACAGGATTTCCATAAGCCGCGCGGTGTCGGCGACATTGCCTGTGATTTTTTGGCGTGGCTTCCGGAATAACGGCTGATAATCGACAAAGGGACCAAGAGCGGCATGCGTCGACTGGAAAGATTTTTCCGAGGATGTAGAAGGACGTAAAGGTTTTGTGATCGGGGCATTTCGCTGGTTCGGAATGCCCCGAGACGACACTTTTACCGCGCCAGAAAACTCCACATAACACCGGCGCCGATGGCTGAACCGATGACGCCGGATACATTGGGCGCCATGGCGTGCATAAGGAGGAAATTGGTCGGGTCCGCCTCATGGCCGACATGCTGAACCACCCGGGCGGAGTCGGGAACAGCCGAAACCCCCGCGGCACCCAGAAGAGGATTGATCTTTTCCCGCAGAAAAAGATTGATGAACTTCGCGAAAAGAACGCCCGATGCGGTCGCTACGCCAAAAGCAAGGGCGCCCAATATAAATATTCCAACGGATTGAGGCGTCAGAAATACATCCGCCTGGGTGCTGGCGCCCACGGTAATGCCCAACAGAATGGTAACCGTGTCGATCACGACCGTTCGGGCGGCCACGGCCAGTCGTTCCGCCACCACGCACTCCTTGAGGAGGTTGCCGAAAAACAGCATACCCAGAAGCGGCAAGGCTGCCGGGGCCAGAAGGCAGCAGAGCAGAAACCCGATGACGGGAAACAGAATTTTCTCTTTCTTGGAAACCTCCCGGGGATCCTCCATTCGAATCAGTCGCTCTCTTCGCGTGGTCAGAAGCTTCATGATCGGCGGCTGGATCACGGGAACCAGGGCCATGTAGGAATAGGCCGCAACTGCGATGGGCCCGATCAGTCTGGGGGCCAGTTGAGCGGTCAGAAAGATGGCCGTCGGACCGTCCGCGCCACCGATGATCCCGATGGAAGCGGCTTCCTTAGGATCGAAGCCCAGGGCAAGAGCACCCAGAAAGGTAAGAAATATCCCCATCTGGGCCGCTGCACCCAGGAGCATGAGCAGAGGCCGGGCCAGCATGGTCGAAAAATCGGTCATCGCCCCGATCCCCAGAAAAATAAGGGGCGGATAGATGCCAAGAGTAACACCCATGTAAAGATAATGCAGGACGCTGTTGTCCTCGTAAATGCCCAGGCCAAGCCCCTGAAAAACCGGAATGTTCCCGACGAGAATGCCAAACCCGATGGGCACCAGAAGCAACGGTTCGTAATTCTTGGCAATGCCGAGATAAATGAAGATGAGCCCGACGCCGATCATGATCAGATATCGGTAATCGAGCATGTAGTATCCTGTATTGTTGATAAATTGTGTAAGCAAATCTAGCAGCTGTTCCATGGATTCCGCTTCCGCTCCTCTTTGTTTCCTGTTGTTTTACGACAATTTCTGCCGCATCGATAAATCATAACCGGGCGTTTTGGTTCCATCGATAATATCCCTCTCCGTCCGGAACGACGATATCGGACAGCAGAAGGGTGTTGAGCGTGGAATGGGGATGCGAAATGCCGCATCGTACGGCATTCTCAAGGAGCTTTGGAAGCGCGAACGGCTCCGCCATGCGGTCCGCCAGCAGCTTGAAATGTCGGGCAGGCTCCTGAATATTCCCCGGAATAACGATGCAGACCTCTTCGGTTGTCGCGTGTTTATCGCGTTTTTTACGAAACTGCTCGTAGAATTGGTCGCGATCCTCCCAGAAGGCCAGTATCTTGTGGAGTTGGGCGATGGCTACGGAGAGCAAGACAAGCCCCGTAAATACGATACTGATCCCCACTGCCGCAATGGACCAACCATTATGAGCGGAAATGGCTTCAAAACCGGTCAATGAATACCTCCTTTATCTGTGCATTTTATCCAGGGATCGTGATGATTAGACGTCAAATAAAGAAAATCGGGCAAATGACAACGACAATCGCCGAAAATGATTTAATTTCATACCAAATCACCCAAAGGTCGATCAAGCCGTATTTCTCTGGACCGAGACGTCAAACCTCCGGAGCGATACTGTCGGCATCCGACGACGCGCCTTCATCATTGAAGAAGGGACGCCGTTGGGCGATCACGTCGTTGAGCCTTCGCATGATCGTTTCACTCAGGCGGGCATTCCCCCGGAGCAGCTCGTTGAATTTATCCCCCGCCGCCATAAGAACCTCGCCGTCCGTCAGCGCCAGTGTCGTCCCGCGATAATCGAACGGCTCGAGCATGGTGGACATCCCGATCACGTCGCCCTTTTCATGAAGGGTGAAGGCTTTTCCATCCTTGAAGGAGATCATAAAATTGCCGGAAAGAATGATGTAGAAATTCTGCGCCGGATCACCGCGGCGGGTCAGCAATTCTCCCTCTCTGACCCGAATGGAATTGAAAAGCGCCTTCAGCATCTCCAGGTCCCCATGTTCAAGCCCCTCAAACATCTCAAGCTGTTCAAGAAGGTTGAGATCTACAGCCATAAGATTTCCTTTCTCGTTCAATCCCCGAAACACGGATGCATTTATAGTACGCCCTACTCCCCAAACGGTGTGAGCCCACCCTCGGTCAACCGCTATACAGCTCAGTGCTTCAGTTCAATGGTGTTAGATAACTCGGCGGGACGTAACAGAAAAAACGTAATTTTTCCCTATTCTCTTTATCATCATCAGAGACCATAGTAAAGAGAAGAGACAAATCTATCACCAAGTTTTTTTGATGCTGTTTAAATTTGTTGGGTTTTTGCCGAACATGCTTACTGTAAGGAGAGAAAAAACGGCACACATATGCCGTCTGAATTCGATAAAATGTGAGGTACGCAGAATGAGCCTGGATCAGAATGTCATAGAAGATCAAAACTTTTTGGAAATAACCTACCGCTGGTATGAACCCTACCACAGGGCGGCATGCATATTCTTCGGGGTGTGGAACATCTTGAGCTTTATTCTGTTCTACAATGAGCTGCTCAAACTGGTTTCCGGGCAGATGCCGGCGCTTAAAGCCGCCGCGGCAACACTGCTGTTCGTGCTGTTGTGGCTGGTTCCGGTATATTGGATGCTTGTTCTGGCCTTGAACCGTACAGTCATTCAACTTACCCGGAAAGAAATGGTGGTCCGGCATGGGCCGCTGCCCTATTTCATTTCCGATGAAATTTTTCCAACCCGGGATCTCAGAAACATCTGGCTCGAAAATGCGGATCCGGAGTCGGAAGAAGGAGAAGGGGCAACAGATATCATCGCCGTGCTCAAAAACGGCGAAGAACGCACCGTGATCAAAAACGTAAAGGATACCATGGATTCAGAGATAATCCGGGACCGGATCAATGCATGGCTCGAAAAAGCAGGCGGAACGTCCCGGAGGACCCCGAAGTCGATCTCACCCCCCAACCCAATGGTCAACAAGGCGACGTAGACCGCCACATCACCTTTCCGCGGCAGGACGCCACAAAGGTAGAGGGGATGTCTATCGTTTTCTGTGAAGGATATATCCGGCGATGGCCCTCAGGGGTTCACTTCGGTCGTCAAACTGCGAAATGGCCGCCAGCGCCTCTTGAATCAGCTCATGCGAAAACCGCCTCGATCCCTCTAAGCCCATAAGGGCCGGGTAGGTACTTTTGCCGCGGTTCCTGTCGGTGCCGACGGCTTTTCCCATCACCAAGGGATCCCCTTCCACGTTGAGGAGGTCGTCCGTTACCTGAAACGCCAGCCCGATACGATCTGCGTAATGCAGGAGCGCGTTAATACGGTCCGCATCCGCACCGCCCGATATTGCACCCGCCGCCACCGATGCCCGGATGAGCGCACCGGTTTTCAGGGAATGCATCGCCTCAAGTGAAGTCGCATCCAAAACCAGTCCCTCGGCGGCGAGATCCCGCATTTGGCCCTCGATCATGCCTTTGCAGCCGGCAGCAACGGCGATCTCGCGGATAACCTTGAGCCTGCGCGTCGGGTCTGGGCCTTCCTGTTCGGCACCTTCCGCGAGAACCTCGAAGGCCATCGTGAGCAGCGCATCCCCCGCCAGCAGCGCCGTAGCCTCATCAAACTGAATATGGTTGGTTGGTCGCCCCCGCCGGAGGTCATCGTTATCCATCGCAGGAAGATCGTCGTGAATGAGCGAATAGGTATGAATCATTTCAAGAGCGCATGCCGGGATCAGCGCATGTGTCTCACCACCGCCCACGGCCTCCGCGGCAGCGATACAAAGAATGGGCCTGAGACGTTTTCCTTCGGCCAGCAGGGAATACCGCATCGCCTGAACGATTCGAAAGGGACTGTCGGCCTCACCGCAGAGGCGGTCAAGTGCCGCATTGACGGTCCGACGCTTTTCAGCGAGATAACGCTTCAAATCAAACATATCTCTATGTCTCTCCTCCGACACCATCTCTTGAAGCGTTTGAATCACACATTTTACCCGATATCTCTCAAACGGTCGACAGCTGCCGCAATATCATCCGGTGAAACGACGTTGACCTCTGTTTTTCGGCCGATCCCCATGGGTAACGTAATCGCCAGGTCGCCGCCAAGGTGCTCTCGGAATTGGGACAGCCCGACCATGATTTCCAGGGACCCGTCGGATACACGCCGATTGAGTCGTTCATCCCATACCGGCAGGCCGCAGGCCTTCAGTCCATCGACAATCCGGCCCCATTCCGCCTGGGTCATCAACCCGAGGCGTACCGCGATATAGGAATCCAGAGCGATGCCGACGGCCACCGCCTGTCCGTGACCAATGGCATAATCGGACATATTCTCCAATTTGTGAGCGGCCCAGTGACCGAAATCCAGGGGTCGCGCCGAGCCGAATTCAAAGGGATCCCCGTTGCTTCGGATATGATCCAGGTGAAGAAGTGCGCACCTTTCGACGACTGTTGCCATGGCCGTCAGATCACGTGCTTTAAGCGCTGCGGCTGACCGTATCAGAAACTCAAAAAAATCGGCGTCCTTGATGACGGCAACCTTGAACGCCTCGGAAATTCCGCTGATCCATTGTTCAAAACTCAAGGTCGACAGGAACAATACATCGTTCAGCACTGCAAACGGGGGTGAAAATGTACCGATATAATTTTTCTGACCTTGATCATTTATGCCGTTTTTGACGCCAATGCCGGCATCGTTCTGCGCCAGCGTTGTGGTCGGCACCCGCAGAAGTCTCAGCCCACGGTGAACGACGGCCGACGCGAATCCGACCATGTCGAGTACCGCTCCTCCACCAACAGCGACAACGTAACTCTGCCGATCCAGACGACACTCATTGATTTTATTGATGATATCGTGAACATGACGCCATCCGTTTTTAACCGATTCCCCGCCCGGAACCACGGATGGAGGTGCCACAAGATCGATATCGCCGGAATGATGAGCGAAATACTTTTGGATACGCAACAGCAGGTCTTCCCGGGCGGCGGCGGCGCCTGCATCCACGAAAACCAGGCAACGGTGCCGACGCAGCTCGTTTAGCCGCCCGGTCGCCTTCACCAGAATCGTGTTGTCGGGCGAAAAAAGATCTTCGGTAAAATAGACCGGATATTCAAAAGGGACTGAAAAGGACTGGATGTAGGGTTTCGCATTCATGACGGATCTGTTCCAATTCAACTTTCGACTTTCATGATGGTGACCGGACAGAGGCGCCGGGAGTATACGGCCTATGAAAGTCGAAAGTTGAGTTCCAAGTTATCAAAGTATGACGTCATTCCGGAATTCCTCAATTTTAATTGGAAATTCCGTCGATGTTCAGATCGGCATCCTGAAAAATCGGCGTCAGGTAAGCAAGCCCTTCACGACCGGCCAGTTCCGGCATATCCACGTAGGGATAAAGCTCCAGGCAGATGTCCCCGGCATATCCCAGCCGCTTCATGGCTTTGAACACCGAAATAAAGGAGATTGCACCGCGTCCGGGAACGAGATGGCGGTGGATCCGGGTATCGGCGATATCCTCGATATGGATATGACCAATCCACTCGAAAAGTTCCTCAAAGGCCGCGGCCGGATCTTCGCCGACACAGTAAAAATGACCGACGTCAAAATTTAGGCCGACGATCGGCGATGAAATTTCCTTCATGAATGCCTTGAATTGCGACGTATTTTCAATGAGGAGGTCCGGTTCCGGCTCTATGAGGATATGAATATCCAGTGCCTCGGCTTGAGGGATGACGCGTTCCAGTCCTTTTCGAAATAACACAAAGGCTTCGTGTTCACCAATACCGTCGACAGGTCCGCCTGGCGGTATGGAAATGCATTTGCATTTCAGCCGTTCAGCGACCTTCAGACATGCCAGAGTGTGACGGATGCGGATCTCCCGTCGGGACTCATCCGGCTCGATCCAGGACGGCAGATAGGTATCTCCCACGGCAAACAGCGTAAAACAATTGAGGTTTGTGGCTTTCAAGCCGCATCGTTCAAGAGCGGCTGCCACGGCAGCCAGATCTTCCGCATTGAAATCAGGCGGATAAAGGTGAGGTTTGTCACACATGATCTCGATTCCCTTGAAGCCTATGCGCGCGATCTTTTCGATGGATTCGACAAGGGGATACTTGACAAATGCGTTGCTGCTGTATGCAAAGACCATACGCTTCCTTTCTCGGGGAATTCTCCGGAACAAAAAAAGCCAAGATGAAGGATCCTAACCGATTTAGATCCATCTCTTGGCTTCAATATCGAAAAATGGTGCCGAAGGCCGGATTTGAACCGGCACGGGCGTAGCCCACTACCCCCTCAAGATAGCGTGTCTACCAAATTCCACCACTTCGGCACAAGAAAAGATCATTCAACCGTATTCCCGGTACTGTTATCCGTCGGTGTGGTTTCCGTGGATTGAGGTGTTTGAACCGATTGGTCGTTCGTGGATGTGGTGTCGCCCTCCACGCTGCCGTCGTCGCCCGCCTCCGTACCCGAATCCACAGGATTCATCGTCTGATTGACCTTGGTGTCGGTCATGACGGAACCTTCCATGCGATGACCGGACATGTAAGCCAAGGTGAGCGAAGTGATCATGAAGATAATGGCTGCTGCCGTAGTAGCCTTACCCAGAAAAGTCGAGGCACCCGTACTGCCGAAGAGCGTGTTGCTCGCTCCGCCACCGAAAGCCGCACCCATATCCGCTCCCTTTCCTGTCTGTAACAAGACGATCATAATGAGAGCGATACAGACGATTACATGTATCACGATCAATAACGCGGACATCGACGATATAGTTTCCTTATTTATTGGAAATGAATGATTTTGCTGAACGTATCCGCATCCAAGCTTGCGCCGCCCACCAATGCCCCATCAACATCCGGCATTTCCATCAACGCCTTTATATTGTTGGGCTTTACGCTGCCACCATACTGTATCCTTATGGAATTGGCAAGCTCATTTCCATATTTTTTTTCGATTAAAGAACGTAGAAAGTTGTGAACTTCCTGAACTTGTTCTCGGCTTGCCGTTTTCCCGGTACCGATAGCCCACACAGGCTCATAGGCAATAACCAACATCGCCACGTCATCTGAGCGGAGGTCTTTTAAACCGTTTTGGACCTGTTTGTCAAGCACAGAAAACGTTTTTTTTGCCTCACGGTCATTCTCCGTCTCACCTACACAAAAAATAGGCGCGAGGCCGTGTTCTACGGCGGCTTTAATCTTTTTGTTCACCGTTTGGTCCGTTTCACCGAAATACTGGCGCCGTTCAGAATGGCCGATAATCACGTAACGACACCCGACATCCCGAAGCATGTTCGGAGATGTCTCTCCGGTAAATGCACCCTCGGCCTCCCAGAACAGATTTTGCGCGCCGAGACGGACGGCGCTTTCCCGAACGACATCATATACGGCGGTAAGCGCCGTAAAATTCGGGGCGATCATCACCTCGACCCCTGTAACGTCCGAAACCCGATTCACCAATGCTGTCGCAGTCTCCATCGCTTCACGAGCGGTTTTGAACATCTTCCAATTTCCGGCGATAAAAGGCTTCCGCTCTCCCATATTCACACTCCTCTCCGGCTTTAGCCGCCTCCCGGACCGTTCATCAAAAATGTCCGTCGGTTTCTTTGATTCAAAAGACCGGTGCGTTCGACCTTTTCATCCCCGCTTATTTCCTCTTAAAATGCCGCTGGCCATGGAAATGCTTCGTTTTCCGAAATTTTCCAGGCATTCGGCAAGCTCTCCAAGATCCATGTTTTCCCTGCTGTTGATCGCTTTGATGACGATCGGCAGATTAACCCCGGAAACGACATCTACATGACCTTCCCGAAGAAAGGAATAGCTGATATTGGACGGTGTGCCGCCGAACATATCGGTCAGTATCAAGGCGCCATGTTTTCGGGTGACTTCTTTCACAGCCCGCGCCACCTTGCCTCGAAGCTTGTCCACATCTTCCGTTATATTAATGGACACCGCTATCATAGCCTCCGGCCGAAATCCGACGATAAGCTCGGCCGTATCAATCAATACCGATCCCAGTTGACCATGTGTGACAATGACAATACCGATCATAATATTCCTAAATCATCTCTCTTACTCAGGGACAGGCGTCTAATTGTCTTTTCCGATATCCCTGTGAACGATGTGGACCCATCCATGCCGACCTTTAATGTGCTCATAAATCGAGCATGCGATGGCGACCGATCGATGTCTCCCCCCGGTGCAGCCAATAGCGATCGTCAGGTATGCCTTTCCCTCCTTTTCATACAAAGGTATCAGGAAATCAAGCAGGTCGGTGTATTTCTCGATGAATCGATGTGTTATGTCCCGATTTATCACATAGTTTTGAATTTCCGGTGCCCTGCCGTCGAGAGGTTTCAGTTCAGGCACAAAATATGGATTAGCGACAAACCGGACGTCCATTACCAGATCCGCATCGTTCGGCAGCCCGTACTTGAAGCCGAAGGTCAGAATGGTGATCCTCAGCGGAATCCGCTTTTCCTTCTCCCGGGCGATATCGAAAATACGAGATTTAAGTTCGTGTATCGTATAATTCGACGTATCGATCACTTGACCCGCTATGCGTCTCAAAGGCATCATCTTCTGCCGTTCGAGGCGTATCCCCTCCAGGACACCGCGAGTCCGGGCGAGGGGATGAAACCTTCGGGTCTGGGAATACCGTCTCAGCAGAACATTTTCATCAGCCTCGAAAAAAATAATCTCGAAACGGTAGCCTGTTTTCCCCAAAGATTCGAATACGCGCTCATATCGATCCAGAAAGTACTTCTCCCGGAGATCCATCACGAACGCCAACCCGGTGTATTCTTTCTTGATGGGCAGATTCAAAAAATCCGGCAGCAGTGAAACGGGCATATTATCGACACAGTAGAATCCCGCATCCTCAAAAGCCGCCATTGCGGTGCTCTTACCGGAGCCGGACAATCCCGTGATGATGATCATTTTCAATTCTTCCGGCATGCATCACCCGGAACCGCTATTAACATCGATTTAGAAGCTTTCATCCTCTTCCCTGATGATATTCAGCACATCCTCGCTGGTCTTCGCATTGCGCAATCGCTGCTTCAGGAGATCGTTTTTCAGGATTCTGGATATCCGGGACAACAGCTTGAGGTGGATGTCAATGGAATTTTCCGGCGTGACCAGCAGAAAAAAGATGTGGGTCGGTCGCCCATCCATGGATTCAAAATTGACCCCTTTGCGACTCAGTCCGAAGCCGACGACAAGGGAATCGAGCCCTTTCAGTTTCCCGTGAGGAATGCCGATCCCCCCGCCGATGCCGGTGCTCCCGAGTCGCTCACGTTCCATGAGAACCTTTACGAGGTCCGCCGGATCAGCACCGGAGGACTGTGCCAGGGGAACGACCAGTTCTTCGATAACGCCCTTCTTCTCAGTGGATTTCAGGTCGACGATAATCGCATCTTTTCGTAAGACATCAAGAATTTTCATGCTAAAACTGTATCCAGAAAAGCGACCTTTGTCTCAAGGCCTATTTGAGAAGTACGTCTTTGATCACTGACGCCGACACGGAGCAGGAAATTATCGATATTTGACCCGTGTTCCTTCGAAAATCTTTCCCCCGAATGAAAACGTCAGGACTCAGGGAGGCCCTCGGGGCTGCAATTATTCCGGCCCCGACCTTTTCAAGTGGGGCCTTTGCCGTGCCGACAGATGCCGATAAGGCATCATCGAGGTTTACTGGGGTTGAATCAGGCCGTAATGGCCATCATTCCGGCGGTATACGACATTGATCCGATCTGTTCTGGCGTTGGTGAACACGATAAAATTGTCATCGGCAAGATCCAGTTGCATCACGGCCTCTTCGGCATCCATGGGCTTATATTCCAGGGTCTTGACAATGATTTCAGCCTCGTCGTCCAAAGGACGCACATAATCAAATCCTTCGGGAGCCGTATCGACCTTCGCGCCGCCTCTGCCCCTCCGGTCTCGGATCTTCTGTTTGCTTCTCTTGATCTGTTTTTCAAGTTTGTCCATGACCATATCGATCGCGGAATACATATCGTTGGTCTCTTCTTTTCCGTTAATCTTAAGCCGGTCTCCGGTAATGTTTATTTCAGCAATATGGCGGAACTTTTCGACGGAAAGGACCACGCTCGCTTCGGCAGGATTGTCGAGAAAACGGTCGAATCGGTTCAGTTTGTCTCCTACATAGGCTTTAAGGTGATCTGAGGGATCGATATTTTTGAACGTAACAGATGTCTGCATAGTATAGACCTCCCTTAAAATTGTTTGCGTTTGTTCGATGGCAGTATTTTCATCATTTCTCTGTACTTTGCGACGGTTCTTCTCGCAATGTCGATGTTCGAGGCTTCCAGGATCCGTGAAATTTTCTCATCGCTGTATGGTTTCCTGGGGTCCTCCCCTTCGATAATCTGACGAATCCGATCCTGGACGCTCGCCGACGCGACGGCATCACCGTTTACCCGGTTGATGGAACTGTTGAAAAAGTACTTCAGCTCAAAAATACCTTGGGGGGTGTAGACGTATTTGTTTGTCGTCACCCGGCTGATGGTGGACTCGTGCATATCGATGTCTTCAGCCACATCCTTGAGAATCATGGGCCTTAAATGGGCTATCCCTTTTTCGAAAAAAGCCCTTTGATGTTTTAAAATACTCTCCATCACACGGTAAATCGTTTTCTGACGTTGCTGTATGCTTTTGATGAGCCAAGCGGCCGATCGCATCTTCTCCTGCATATACTCCCGGACCGATCCCGAAAGCGCGCCTCCCCTACCCATGGCATGGTGGTAAAAATGATTGACACGGAGCTTTGGCATACCGTCGTCGTTCAACACAATGACAAAATCGTCTTCCACTTTGTAGACATAAATGTCCGGCGTGATGTAATGGGATTCGTCATCGCTGAACTGACGTCCCGGTCTGGGTTCGAGACCCTTGATGACATTCACGGCGGCGATTACGTGGTCGATGCCGACCTTGAGGGCTCTGGCGATCGCCTTGTAATTCTTGTTTTCCAGGTGATTGATATGATGATTAATGATCTCCGTCACCACCGGATCGTCACATCCATAGTGCCTGGCCTGGATCAGCAGACTCTCCTGAAGATTCCGTGCGCAGACGCCGATCGGATCAAATCCCTGAAGCAGGGTGAGCACCTTTTGGACGCGATCCGTGTTCACACAACCCATCTCGGCAAGTTCCTCCACCGATACCTCCAGGAACCCGTTCCGATTCAAATTGCCAATAATGAGGCTGCCGATCTTTTCTTCCTCCGGTGAAGGCGATGTCATCAAAAACTGCCATAACAGGTGGCCGCTCAGCAGTTCCTTTTGAGCAATAAAGGCCTCGTAACGAGGTGCTTCCTTTTCTTCGGCCTCATAGCTGACCCTGCCTGGAGAATTATATTCCTCGATGTAACTGCTCCAGTCAATGTCCTCGGGGATTTTCTCCTCGATCTTCACTTCGAGGCTTTCCGGCGACGCGTCGTTTTTATCCGCCATGCGGTCGTCGTCCAGACCGTCCGCCGTTCGTTCTTCCAGGCGGATCTCTTCCTGGACCTCCTCCAACGCAGGGTTTTCCTCCAGCTCCTGTCGAATGGTATCCATCAGTTCCAGGCGAGACAACTGCAGGAGCTTGATCGCCATCTGGAGCTGAGGTGTCATCACCAGCTGCTGCGTCAGCTTGAGCTGTTGTCTGAGTTCAATTGCCATTGTTATAACCTGAATTCATCCCCTAAATAAAACCTTCGGGCGGTTTTGCTTGCCGCGATTCTTTCAGGGGGACCCGCCTCGATCACTTCTCCCGCATTCAAAATATAGGCGTAATCACATACCCCCAACGTTTCCCTGACATTATGATCGGATATCAGGATGCCGATACCCCTCCGCTTCAGATGTTCGACGATCTTTTTGATATCGATCACCGCCAGAGGATCGACACCGGCAAAAGGTTCATCCAACAGGATGAACGACGGATTGGTCGCCAGTGCACGACTGATCTCCAACCGCCGCCGCTCTCCTCCGGACAGGACGTTCGCCTTCTGGGTCTTGAGTCGAAGGATGCCCAACTCCTCCAGCAACTGATCCGCTCGCCGCTCCTGCTCCTCCCGGGGAATGGGAAGGAACTCGAGAATGGCCAGAACATTCTGTCGGACCGTCAGCTTCCGAAATATGGAGGTCTCCTGAGGCAGATACCCAACACCTCTCCTGGCTCGTTTGTACATAGGATAATCCGTAATGTCTTCCTCATCAAGATATACCCGCCCGTCATCGGGTTGAATCAGCCCTACGGCCATGTAAAAGGTAGTGGTCTTTCCGGCGCCGTTAGGCCCCAATAACCCAACCACCTGGCCGGATTTCACCGACAGACTTGCTGAAGCGACCACCCGGCGACCGTGATATGCCTTTACGAGGGACCTGAGGCTCAACTCCGCCACGTCAATTCAATCCCTTTTCTCCGGGGAAAAAAACGCCCTGGACATTGCCGTCAAACCGGATCTGACCGCTCTCACGATTGATCGATATCCTGGAACCCGAAATTTCCCCGCTGGAAGATTTGGTCACCCTGGAATTGGGGCCCGAAAGTATCAGAATCCGATCGGCGGTGGTGTAGACCGCCTCCCGGCTCTCCGCCACAGTATCATCGAAAGTAATCCTGACATTGCCGTTAGCAACGATCTTTTGGATGGAATCCCGCCCGGCACCATCTTTCTGATTCGATTTACCCGAACGCGTCCGGGGGTTTCCCTCGTAGTAGATTTTCAGACGATCCGACAGAATCTCCGTATCCCCCTGAAGCGCCTTCACGTTGCCGATGAATTCGGCATATTTTTCGGCGTCATTCACCACAAGACTTTCTGAAGTTATATGGATGTTCTCCTTCCCGGCAGGCCGGTCGGCAGGCGACGTCTCGGCCGAAACCGCCGAGGGGATAACCGTCTCGACCCACATGAGCGACATCAGGCAAAAGGCGCCGAAAAACCGTTTGAGAAGATTACAGTTCAATATCTTCACTCAGGATCCCCTTGACGTTTCCTTCCAGTATGGCTTGCCGTGTCTTCATATCCAGAGACGCCGAATCGGCGGTCAGATCAAATCCCGCCCCTGAAAGCACGACAGGAAGATTGGTGAAAAACCGGTGTTCCGCATTGTCGTAATTAAGGACCTCGGTCCTCAATTCGTATGTCGCGTCCCTCACGACGACGTCACCGCTCACACTGATGTTGTTCGAATCGGTTCGGACGGTTCCCTTTGCGGCGGTCATTACGATCTCCTCCCGTCCCTCCATAAAAAAAGTTACCGACGGCAGGGTAAAAACCGCCTGATTCTCGGCATTGAGATATTCGGCGGAAGCCGCGTTGAGGGACCATTCCAGCATGCCGTTCCGGACTGCGGTCTGCCGGACGGAGGAGATAGCCATTCCCGCACCCTCCTGAACGGTGGAAACCAGGCTTTCTTCCTCGTCCATCAGATGGCGGTATCCCGTAAATACGGCAATTACCGCCACCAACGTGATCGTTATGAAGAGCAGAAGTATGACTTTTATTTTTTTGAAAGTGTTATTTTTCATCATTCACGTATCGATTCATGACATTCCCCCACGCCCCCTGGGCTTTCAGGAGAGCCTCGCACACCTCGCGCACCGCTCCCCGCCCGCCCCGGCGGGTTGTGACCATGTCCGCATGCTCGATAAGAATGTCGTGGGCATCGGCGACGGCAACTGAAAACCCGACGCGCCGCATCAGCGGCAAATCCTGAAGATCGTCTCCCACAAAGGCAATCCGGCATGCCGAAACGCCTGTCGTTTTCACGATGTCATCCAGTACGGCCCGTTTATTCCTGACACCGTCGAACACCAGGTCGATTGCCAGATTTCGGCATCGATGTCGCAGCGCTTCCGATGTCCGCGCAGTGACGACCCCCACCCGGATGCCCGCATCCATTGCCAGGCGAATGCCGAGCCCGTCCTTGACGTCGAAGGATTTAATTTCGGCGCCTGATTCGGTATAGGTAATCCGGCCGTCGGTCATCACGCCGTCTACGTCCAGGAGCAGCAGCCGGATCTCCCTGAGCTTTTCAGTTTTCAGCGGAACATCACGTTCCGCTTCCGGTCCGGAAAGGATCATGCCACCTCCCGGATACGCTTCAGTTTTGACAGCAGCGGTGCCAGAGTGTCGATCTTGAGGGAATTCGGCCCGTCACATAGAGCATTGTCCGGATCGGTATGTACTTCGAGAAAGACCCCGTCCACCCCTGCGGCGACCGCTGCTTTTGCCAATACCGGGGCAAACTCCCGCTGCCCTCCCGACGCCGCTCCAACGCCCCCCGGCAGTTGAACGCTGTGGGTGGCGTCGAAAATGACCGGGCAACCTGTATTCCGCATAATCCCGATACCCCGAAAATCGACGACGAGATTGTTATAGCCGAAAGAAACGCCTCGTTCCGTGATGATCACGCGATCGTTGCCGACGGACCGGATCTTCTCGACGATATTCGACACGTCCCATGGGGCGAGGAACTGCCCTTTTTTAATATTGACCGGCTTTCCGGTCCGGGCAACGGCCAGGATCAAATCGGTCTGTCGACAGAGAAAGGCCGGAATCTGGATGACATCCAAGACTGCCGCAGCGGTATCCACGTCCTGGATGCGATGGACGTCCGAAAGAATGCGCAACCCCAGCTCTTGTTTGATTCTTTCAAGTGTCCTCAGCCCCTTCTCGATCCCCGGCCCCCGGAAGGAGTGAATCGACGTCCGGTTGGCCTTGTCATAGGAAGCCTTGAAAATCAGCGGGATCTGCAAATCCCCGGTCATTTCCTTGAGATACGCGGCAATCTCAAAAGCGCGCGATTCCTCCTCGATGACACAGGGCCCCGCAATCAGGACCAACGGCTGTCCGACGCCCATAAGCAAATTTTCGATATTTACCAAATTATTCATCCTGTTAATTTCCCTTAATAGCTGTTTATCGTGGGTGGGGTGAAAAGTCAAGAAACGAAAAACAGGCCTTGATTACAGCGGTTTTAACTGATATTGTCGCCCACGAAACATTCAGCGGGGAGGGTTGTATAATCCATTGAAAGATAAGATGAAAACATTGAAAAATCGAATTTTCCTTATCACGGGCATCCTGCTCCTTGCAGGACTGGGGGTCTTTCTCTATTTCAAGCTTGAAGGCAGCGGACCGACGGTAACGATCCAGGGATTGGAGGATGCCGTCCAAGCCTCGAACGAACTCGACATCAGGATCTCCGATCCCAGGAGCGGTATCCGGAGCATCACCATCACCCTGGAAAAGGACGGCAAAAAGGTGGTGCTCTTTGATGAAACCTATCCGGCCATCAACATAATCGCCGGCGGGAAGGTCTCCGAAAAGGATCTGGCCGTCACCATCGAACCACAGAAACACGGTTTTTCCGACGGCAACGCCACGCTTCATCTGACGGCAAGGGATTATGCATGGCGGAGTTGGTGGCACGGCAATAAGACCGTCCTCGAGAAATCCGTGTTGATCGATTCCCATCCACCGAGAATCGAGGTCCTGAGCCGACAGCACAACATCAACCAGGGAGGCGCGGGCCTGGTGGTCTACAGATTGTCCGAGCCATGCCTTCGGCACGGGGTTCAGGTCGGCGACAACTTCTTCCAGGGGTACCCCTTGGCGGACGACAAAAACAACCGTCTGGTATGTCTGTTCGCGCTCGATTATCGTCAAGGGAAGGAGACACCGGTATCCATCAGCGCAGCGGACCGAGCCGGGAATATTTCCAAGGCCGGATTCTACCACCATATCCGAAGCAAAACTTTCAAAACGGATCTGATTCAACTCTCCGATAATTTTCTGGCTCAGAAAATGCCGGAATTCGACGACAGTCTCTTCAAGACGCCGCCAACGTCGCCGGTGGACAAGTTTCTGGCCATCAACAGGGAGATCCGTTCCGCCAATGCTCAGGAGTTCCAACGCCTGTCATCGATCTCCGATGGTACCATTCGATGGGACAACGCCTTCCTGAGGCTTCCGAACGCCGCCCGAAAGGCCAGCTTTGCCGATCATCGGGATTACCGGTATCAGGGGGAAACCATTGACCGACAAGTGCACCTTGGCATTGATCTGGCTTCCCTCGCCCACGCTCCGGTGCCGGCCGGCAACACGGGAAAGGTCGTTTTTGCCGGGCCCATCGGTATCTACGGCGAAACCGTCGTCATCGATCACGGCATCGGGCTGTTCAGCACTTATTCCCACATGAACAGCATTCAGGTTCAACCGAATCAGATGGTCAACCGGGGAGATATTATCGGCACCACCGGCACGACAGGGCTTGCAGGAGGCGATCATCTTCATTACGGTATGCTCGTCGGCGGCGTTTTTGTCAATCCGGTGGAATGGTGGGACCCGGAGTGGATCAGGAACAACATAACGCTTAGAATCGATACCATCGACTGATATCGTGCGAGAAACGATATCCCGTCGGATTCAGGAGCCATCCATGAAAGATTTCAAGGTCAACAAGACCTATCAAACCATCAACCGAAAAATTCAGAGTGGAGAAGCCGTTGTCGTGACCGCCGAAGAGATGATCGGGATCGTCAGGGAGAACGGTCCGGTGGAGGCGGCACAACAGGTGGATGTGGTCACCACGGGAACATTCGCTCCCATGTGCTCTTCCGGCGCATTTATCAACTTCGGACATTCGGTTCCCACAATCAAGGCGTCCAAGGTATGGCTCAACAACGTCCCCGCCTATGGCGGCATTGCGGCCGTCGATTGCTATATCGGTGCAACGGAGGTTTGCGAAGACGATCCCTTGAACAAGGTTTATCCGGGTGAGTTCAACTACGGCGGAGGTCATGTCATCGAAGACCTTCTTGCCGGAAAGAAGGTTCAGCTCCGAGCCACGGGTTACGGCACCACTTGTTACCCCAATACCCGTTTCGAAAAGAAAGTGAGTCTCGAAACCCTCCCTTACGCAGTGCTGTGCAACCCCCGAAACGGTTATCAGAACTATAACTGTGCCGTCAACCTCACCAACAAGACCGTCTATACGTATATGGGAGCGCTAAAGCCCAAAATCGCCAACGCCAATTACTGCTCCGCCGGACAGCTGAGCCCCCTGTTCAACGATCCCTATTACAAGACTATCGGCCTGGGGACACGAATATTTCTGGGCGGCGGCATCGGGTATGTCACCTGGGCCGGTACTCAGCACAATCCCGCTGTCGACAGGACGCCCCAGGGCACCCCGATGAAACCTGCGGGCACCCTTTTTGTTATGGGAGACATGAAGGGCATGAGTCCGGATTGGATCAAGGGGGTCAGTATTCAGGGATACGGATGCTCCCTTGCCGTAGGGTTAGGGATTCCAATACCCATTTTGAATGAAGAGATGGCTGGATACACCGGCGTTTCCGATGAAGACCTTTTCACCCAAGTGGTCGATTACGGCCATGACTACGGCAACGGCATCGCCAAAACTTACGGCCGGGTGAGTTACGCCGAACTGAAAAGCGGTGTCGTCACCATCGAAGGCGAAACCGTTCAGACCGTTCCCCTGTCGAGTATGGTGAAAGCCCGCCGGATCGCCGACATTCTCAAAGAATGGATCTCCGAGGGGACCTTCCTTCTGGGTGAGCCTCAATTTACGCTGCCGTCCTAGCTTTTCGGCGGCCCCTCTATAAATAAAGAAGGGGGTGCCCCCTCGGACGGGGTTGACGGCATGAGCGGCATGGATCGTATTAGAGCCTTTATCGCGTTTAAAATTCCGGAAAGCGTCTTGTGTCATATCCGGAGCATCCAGGAGACGCTTGCAGCCGGAGGGATCTCCATGCGATGGACTCCCGTCGAAAACGTTCATCTGACATTGAAGTTTCTGGGCGACATCCGACCGACGGCTGTGGAATCGATTTTTGAAGCGATGACGGGTTCGGTCCAAGCCGCATTCCCCCTCCGATTCAGCGCCAAGGGGCTCGGTGTCTTTCCCGGCATCCATCGGCCGCGAGTGCTCTGGATCGGCCTTAAAGGAGATACCGCCCTTCTCATCGATCTTCAGCGCCGACTGGATGTGGCCCTCGAAGCGCTGGGGTTTGCCCCGGAACTCAGATCGTTCAAGGCACATCTCACCATCGGTAGAGCTCGCGGACCGCTGAACCCCCAGAAGCTTGCATTGCTTTTGGCCTCGGCAGGTTCCGCCGAATCCCCCCAATTTTCGGTGGACAAATTGATTTTGTTTCAAAGCGAGCTTTATCCCAGAGGACCGATCTATACGGAATTGAAAACGGCCGTCCTGGCGGGTTGAGACGTTCCGATCAACAGACGGCCGGATACGAACGACTTTCAGAGCATGATGGCACCCGACATGCAGGGTGGTCATGTCGGCCATTGCCCGGCAAACTGAGACGCGGCACCACATTGCGGCCGGAAAGTCCATAACGATATGAAACAAATACAAATGTTCCAGGAGGGAAATATGAATATTTCACCCGATAAACAAAAAGCGGTGGAGTCCGCTATAACCCAGATCGAACGCCAGTTCGGCAAGGGCTCGATCATGAAACTGGGGAGCAAAGAGGTTCAGAATATCCCCGTCATTCCCTCCGGCTCGCTTGCCCTGGACAAGGCTCTGGGCATCGGCGGTTTTCCCAGGGGAAGAGTCATCGAGATTTTCGGTCCGGAATCCTCGGGGAAGACAACGCTGGCCCTTCATGCCGTAGCCGAAGCTCAGAAACAGGGAGGCATCGCCGCCTTTATCGATGCCGAGCACGCTCTGGACACGGTCTACGCCCGAAAGCTCGGGGTCAATTGCGACGAACTGCTGATATCCCAGCCCGACACCGGCGAACAGGCTCTGGAAATTGCAGATATGCTGGTCCGCAGCGGCGCGGTGGACATCGTGGTGATCGACTCGGTAGCCGCCCTGGTTCCCCGCGCGGAAATCGAGGGAGAGATGGGGGACGCCCATATGGGGCTCCAGGCCCGACTGATGTCCCAGGCCCTCAGAAAATTGACCGGCACCATCGGCAAGACGATGACATCGGTGATTTTCATCAACCAGATCCGGATGAAAATCGGCGTGATGTTCGGCAATCCCGAAACCACAACCGGCGGCAACGCCTTGAAATTCTATGCGTCCCTTCGCCTCGACATCCGGCGGATGGGTGCCATCAAAGACGGGCAGGAACAAATCGGCAACCGAACCAAGGTACGGGTGGTCAAAAACAAGATGGCACCGCCCTTTCGGGAGGCTGAATTCGACATTACTTATGGAGAAGGCATTTCGCGTACGGGCGACCTGATCGACATGGGCGTTGAGATGGGAATCGTCGAGAAAAGCGGCTCTTGGTATTCCCATGACGGCGATCGCATCGGCCAGGGTCGTGAAAACGTCAAGAAGTTTTTGGCCGAAAACCCCGAGGTCTACGACGCCATCCTCAAAAAGGTCCGGGTCGGTTTGGGGCTGGTCAAGGAAGACCAACCGCAACCGCCTCCCCAGAAAGATGCGGAGTGAGCGACGAAAGGGTCCGCAAAGCCGACAATCTCAAAGAGGAATGAGTGAGGCCTTAGGTATAGACGACAACATCTTGTGACGGAGAGATCCATGACAGGCAACGAAATCCGACAGAAATTTCTTGATTATTTCCAGAAACATCACCATCAGATAGTACGAAGTTCGTCCCTCATTCCTCAAGACGACCCGACCCTGCTCTTCACCAATGCGGGAATGGTGCAATTCAAGCGCACCTTTCTCGGGGAGGAAAAACGCAGATACGTCCGGGCCGCAACGTCCCAGAAATGCGTAAGGGCCGGCGGGAAACACAACGATCTGGAAAACGTCGGATACACCGCGCGACACCACACGTTTTTCGAGATGTTGGGCAATTTTTCCTTCGGCGACTATTTCAAGGAAAAAGCCATCGAGTTCGCATGGGATCTTCTGACCAACGGTTATGGACTCCCCGAAGATAAGCTGTGGGTCTCCATCTACCTGGACGATGACGAAGCCTTCGACCTCTGGCGGACCGTGGTCGGCGTCCCTGAAGACCGAATCGTCCGTTTCGGTGAAAAGGACAATTTCTGGGCCATGGGCGATACGGGCCCATGCGGTCCATGCTCAGAAATCCACATCGACCGAGGCGCTGAATTCGGGTGCGGACCCGACTGTAGCCTGGGGTGTGAATGCGATCGGTATCTGGAGATCTGGAACCTGGTCTTCATGCAGTTCAATCGGGACCAGTCCGGCAACATGACGCCCCTGCCCAAACCGAGCATCGATACCGGCATGGGCCTCGAACGGATCGTCTCTGTTATCCAGAACGCCGCCACCAACTATGACATAGACCTGATCATGCCCATCATGCGCAAAGCCGAGGGCCTCTCGGGACGCCGGTTGGGCGAATCGGCGGAGACGGACGTGGCCATGAAGGTCATCGCCGACCACAGCCGAGCCATGGCGTTTCTGATCGGCGACGGCGTCCTGCCCTCCAATGAAGGCCGTGGGTACGTGCTTCGCCGCATCATGCGCCGAGCGATCCGATACGGTCGCAACCTGCACCTGATGCGGCCCTTTCTCCACGAAACCGCCAAGGTTGTTTTTGACATCATGAAGCCGGCCTATCCTGAACTCGCCAAAGCGGAGGCCTTTATTACCAACGTTATCCGAAACGAAGAAATCCGCTTCTCCGAAACCCTCGACAAGGGCCTCGCCCTGCTCAACGACACCCTGGCCGAGATGACGGAAAAAAAGCAGACCGAGGTTCCAGGGAACGTCATCTTCAAACTTTACGACACCTTCGGGTTCCCGGTGGATATCGTTCGTGATGTGGTCCGGGATCGCAATATGACGCTCGACATGGCGACTTTTGACCGACAGATGGCCGAACAACGGGAAAAATCCCGCTCGGTGGTTAGTTTCTCCCAGATCAGCGACGCCTACAAAAAACTGTCGGCCGACGGCATCATCCCTGAATTCATAGGGTACGAAACCACTCTCTGCGACAGCACCATACTGTTGCTGGTCAAGGACGGAAAAGCGATCGAATCCGCCGGGGAAAGCGACACTGTCGAAGTGGTCGTAAAGAAAACGCCGTTTTACGGCGCATCGGGTGGACAGGTGGGCGACATCGGAAAAATCACCGGGACGGCCTTCGAGATGACCGTAACCGATACGACCAAAGACCCCACCGGGATGATCATCCACAAAGGCAAGGTGGTCAAGGGGAACATCCACGTGGGGGACACCGTCAGCCTTTCGGTGGATAAAGCCGCCCGACAGGCCACGGCCTGCAATCATACGGCCACCCATATTCTTCACGCGGTCCTGCGGGAAATTCTGGGTGACCACGTCAAGCAGGCGGGTTCTCTTGTCGCCCCCGACCGACTCCGCTTTGACTTCACCCATTTTTCTCAAGTGGATCCCGAAACCCTCGATCGGATCGAAGCTCGGGTCAACGACTACATTCGTCGGAATGCCACGGTGAACATCGTGGAAATGGCGGCCGAGGAGGCCTTTAAAACCGGTGCAATGGCCCTGTTCGAGGAGAAGTATGGTGATCGGGTTCGGGTCATCTCCCTTGACGCCTTCAGCAAAGAACTTTGCGGCGGCACCCACACCCGGCTCACGGGGGACATCGGCTGCTTCAAGATCATCTCGGAATCGAGCATCGCCTCAGGGGTTCGAAGAATCGAGGCCGTGTCGGGCCGAACGGCCGTCGCCGTCGTGCAGAAGATGGCCGCCGCCCTTCGGGATGCCGCGGCCCTTCTCAAAGACAAACCGGACGCCGTCGTTCAAAGAATCGAAAAGACCCTGGCGGAAAACCGTGCCCTGGAACGGGAGGTCGAACAACTCAAATCGAAAATGGCCACCATGTCCGCGGCGGGGATCGACGATGAAATCCGGGAAATCAAGGGTGTCAAGGTATTGGCCAAACGCGTTGCAGCCGACAACCCTGCCGCTCTCAGGGACGCGGCGGATAAATTCAAGGACAAGCTCCAATCCGGTATCGTCGTTCTCGGCGGCGCCGCGAACGACAAGGCCATGCTGATCGTGGTGGTCACAAAGGATCTGACCGGACGATTCCATGCAGGAAACATCGTCAAAGAGACGGCTGCCGTTGTCGGCGGAGGCGGGGGCGGACGGCCGGATATGGCGCAGGCGGGCGGCACCCGGCCCGAAAAACTGGATGAAGCCCTCGAATCGGTTTACGGTATCATCGAAAGGACATGACGGCCATGTGACGCGACGGCAACGCGGTGGAAGCCACAATCACACCCCCAGCACAAAGGAGAATGCTATGAGAATCAGAATACTCGGTATTTCCGGAAGCCCCCGAAAAGAAAAGGTCTCCGGCACCTATAAGCTCGTATCCACCGTCCTCGAAAACACCGGTCTTGATTATGATCTGATTTCCCTTCGCGGCAAAACCATCGGCGGTTGCATCGCCTGCCTCGGATGCGCCCCGGACAATGTCTGCAAGGTCAAGGACGATCTGGAGAGCCTTCGGGAGGAAATCGTCGCCGCGGACGCATACGTCATCGGGGCACCCAACTATTACTCGACACTGAATGCCGGCACCCATGCCTTCCTTGAGCGTTGGTTTCAGTTCCGACACCAGGCGGGGAATCTCCTTTGGGGAAAGCTGGCTGTGGCCGTGGGCGTCGGCGGCATGGACGGCCGCTTTCCTGCAGAAAATATCGAAAAATTTTTCATGTACAACTTCATCGAAACCGTCGCAAAGGTTTCGGGGCAAGGTGCGGCCTCCTGCTACTCCTGCGGCTACGGTGAAACCTGCAAAGTGGGTGTTCCCAGCATGCTGTACGGGGAGAACGTCAAGATCACCCCCGAAATGATTCCCGACGTTTCAAAAGATCCGATTTTGATGCAGGCGGCGGCGGATGCAGGCAAATTGTTGGGATACCGCCTCAAAAACGATCATGATCGCAAAGCGGTCACCCGGAAAATGCAACGTCAGATGATGCAGATGATGAAAACTTCCGCATAACCCTTTCCGACATGAACGTTTAATCCGAAATCAGAGGCGTATCGTGGACCAGAACCCCATCAAAAGGCTCGACGGGATCATCGCATCCCTGAGAAGCGAAAACGGCTGCCCGTGGGACCGGAAGCAGACCCCCGAAAGCATAGCCGTATATCTCATCGAAGAGGCCCATGAACTGCTTGCGGCCATTGAATCCGGCAACACCGAAGATATCTGCGAGGAGCTTGGAGACGTACTGTTTCAGGTACTTTTTATCGCGAAATTTTTCGAAGAAAAAGGGCTTTTCGACATTGAAGCCGCGGCCCGGAAAAGCGCGGAGAAAATGATTCGGCGCCATCCCCATGTCTTCGGCGACGTCACCATCACGGAGACCGAGGCCGTTCGCCGGCAATGGCACGAAATCAAGAAGCAGGAAAAAAACGGGCGCTCCGGTTCCGTCCTGGACTCGGTGCCCCGCAACATGCCTGCCTTGATGCGAGCCTACCGGATTTCAGAGCGGGCCGCCCGCACCGGCTTCGACTGGGACGATATGGGCGGCGTCATGGACAAGGTAGAGGAAGAATGGTCCGAACTCAAGGCCGAGATCGGAAAAAACGGCGTCGAACCATCCCGTTCGGAACAGCGCCGGGAACAGATCGCATTGGAATTCGGTGACGTCCTCTTCACCCTTGTCAACGTCGCTCGGTTTGCTCGAATTCACCCTGAATCCGCCCTGGTCAGCGCCACTCAGAAATTCGAACGGCGATTTCATCATCTGGAGCAAACAGCGGAAGCCACCGGCAGGGACATCGACGCGGTTCCGCGCCAAGAGAAAGAACAGCTCTGGAATCAAGCTAAAAAGATCCCTCCCAAAGACGGCCCGCAATCTTAACGAAAACCGTTCTCATCGGCATCGTCCGACGTCCCGGCCCCAACTTCGTCTGAATACCGGCGCTTTCTGACGATCCCCCGCACAAATGCCACAAGGGTGATGACGGCGGCCGCAAAAAAAAGAAGGTCATAAAGGTAGACCGTCGTCACCCGCCACCAGATATCGGTTTTTTCCAGAGATCCCTGCCAACCGGCCTCGATTTCGCCGAGGGTCACCCCGAGCGCGGCTGGAATCGAGGTTTCAGGAGAACGGCCGCCTTTCAATTCGGATAGCACCCTAAGCAGTCCTGCAACGCCGTACCGCCTGACCACATAGTCGACGATGCTTCTGCTGGCCTCATAAGCCAGTTGAACCGCCGGCTGGTCCAGCATAAAATAGTGGTTGATCTCTGCCATGGAGGGAAGCTTCCCCGACAGAACCGCCCGGCGGAGCGCATCTCCCGACCCGGGTGCCAACAGTTCGGAGATCCCGTCGCTGGCCCACTGTGCAACGCCTTCGTCGAGCCATTTTGGCAGATGGTGCGCCGAAATATGCTGGTGCAACAGGAGGTGGCATAGTTCGTGCTTGAGGATGGTTTCAAGCGTCAGCGGATGAATACGCGTTTTGGTGTTGTCGATAACCATCACCCCGGTTTCCGGCATTACAAAGGCTGCGAAAAAGGGACGGCCGATCATGCGCTGAAACTGCGCTTCATCATCCAAAAGCCAGACGATCGTCTCACCCGTATAGGCCCATCCGAACCGATCGGCCAACTCTTCTCCCAGCCGAGGGAAAAGGTCGGCGATATCTCCCGCCGCAATATTCAGCGCCGGAGGCGAAAAAACCGTTATCCCCGGCCGGTCGGTGCGGTGATAGACCTCGCTCCTTGCCGCGGACGGCAGGGTCCACCAGGCAAGGAGAATCATCAGAACGGCCCACAAAATGTGAAGGGCCATCCCCACGCTCTTTTCAATCTCGAAGCGACACCTATTTTGTCCAAAGTCCATCGACGGTGATGGTCAGGTTGACGTTGACGTTGATATCCTTGAGGAGAGCAATGTCCTTGACCTTGTCAATCAACTCTCCAAGCGCCTTTATTTCTTCCACGCCAAGGCCGCCGGTGAGCTCCCGCAATGTCAGGGTGGACCCGACACCGATGCTTTTTTTATCGACAGACTTCTTCTGGTCCTTTCGCGGCCGGCCGCCTCGCGTTTTCACGGTGACGGCCTTCTTCCCCGGTTTGGGCGCGACGTATTTGCCCAGAACGGGAAAATCCCTGAGCGCCTGTTCCAACGAATATCGCCCCTTGCCGGTTTTGAGGGTCATCCCGTAGGCCTGTTTCGGCGACACGTTCAAAAACTCATCCACCACCCGATAGGTATACCGGTTCCCATCGCGTTTCTTTTGAATAAAAAATCCCAACTCACATTTATTCGCATCGGTAATTCGGGAGAGCATACTCGCGACATCCTGCACTTTCACAACCTTTCCGGAGGTCCCCGATATGATGTCGGTGATATCTTTTGAGCGAAGTGGATCCCCGCTCATCAGGGTTTCGATGATCAGGTGGACCGTACTTTTTTTTTCCTTGGCTGTCATTTATTGGTTCCTCTGTAATTCTTATCTTTTTATTGATGTCTTCTATGGTTTCGCCTTAATCTCCAAATGATTTCGACAACCCGGACAATGGTAGATATTGTCGACGACGGCCTGGAGATCTTTTAAATTTTATAAGTATTATTATGAGTTTTGTCAAAAAAATATATTCTAATATGGCCGATACGCTGAAGATAGAAACAGATCTGATTCTATCCTGTTTATTTTTATTGGAAACAAAAACTTCTATATCACTTTTGGATCCATGATGAAGATTTTCGCGACGAAAATCATGAGGCAAATCTTCCCGGTTTTCAACGGACTTCTCATGCATCATTGCTGAAAGGTCCAACAAAAAGCGGTTACGCCGAAATGCTGGTGGGCGTCCCCCGACGGCGGGATTCCTGATAATCCGTTTGTGTGGGTTGGTTGTGAAGATGGGAAAAAGGATTGTATGAGGGATCAGGCCATTAACCGGTCATATGTGTCGCTCTGAATTCCGGTCGGCGAAAGTGCATAAAATGAGTAACCCGGCCTGGGTTCGCCATGGCACCCAGGACCGGGGCGGCCCTAAAATACTGACCGGATCCAAGGCCGCGCAGAAAGCCGGTCAGTGAAGAGGTCTTATACGCCTTTACCGGTATGAGCGCCGCCCCTTTCAATGATTACAGTATAATCGATTCCTTCGAAGATTTCAACCGCCTTCATACAAGGTGCGCATTTATATGGCGCTCGGCATGCGATTGTTGACAGTGTCGTCGGCATCGGCGTAACATTATGATATCTTTTTTGGGGATTCTTACCGGATTGCCGGGATTTTTCTGGAATTCAGACGGATGGCCTGCATGATGACATCACGACGAAAACAAGGAACACCCAACCAGACGAAACCCTCCGAACACACCGGTGGGGCGAAGCTTTCGAGGAAGGTGCTCCGTCGGGTTGACGCCGTGCTCCGTAAAGCCGACGGGGACCATCGTAACAGCCTGTACGAGCATGAGGTCTACGATATTCTCGGTCACATCGGTTTGGCAGCCCCGAAATACGTCTTTGCGGCGTCCCCGGATCAGATCGATGAGGCCCTGCTGCGCCGGTTCAACCACGACCTGGTGCTCAAGGTCGTCTCGCCGTCCATCGCCCACAAACAGCAGTTGGGTGGGGTGAAAACAGTGCGGAATTCAGACCCGCTTTATATTCGGTTCGTTCTCGAACAGATGAGAAACGAGGTCCTGTCTCATTTCAACAGCGCGGATTCCCCCGAAATTCGCGGTTTCCTTATCGAGGAATACATTCCACACACCCAGGCCCTGGGCTATGAAGTTTTACTGGGATTCAAAGCCGATCCTGCCTTTGGTCCGGTGCTGAATCTCAGCAAGGGCGGAGACGACGCCGAATTTTTCGCCAGACATTATGAACCGGCCAATCTCTCTCTGGCTCCCCTGACGCGGAATGAGGCCCTCAAAATGATCGCTGCGCTCAAGATCCGGTATAAATTCGAAGCGATCGGCCATCCCGAATACCTCGTCTATCTCGCGGACGCCGCCAGAAAGTTGAGCCTTCTGGCCTACCATTACTCCTTTATCGCCGATCCGCAGCCCGAATTCATCATTACAGCCCTGGATGTGAACCCATTTGTATTCGCCAGGGATCACCGATTCGTAGCGGTAGACGGCTTTGCTGAATTCCACACGTTCCAATGCGAGCGATACCCGGCATCGAGGATCAACACCCACCATCTGGACGGTTTTTTCGATCCCCAGGGCATCGCCGTCATCGGTGTTTCCGTCAACCCGGAAAAACACAGCATCGGACGAAATATCGCACAGCAGCTCCACGACATGGGACGCCGGGATATTTTCCTCGTCAATCCCAAAGGGGGGTGTCTTCGCCTGGACAGCGTCGATTACCCCCTCTATCCCTCTCTCGAGGCATTGCCGCATCCCGTGGATCTGGCCGTGTATGCAGCCCCGGCTCGGCTGGCACCGGAAATCATCCGCACCATGAACGACCGGATCAAAAAGGCCCTCATCCTGATCCCCGGCATCCCTTCGGAGGTCGACTATGCCGCGTACACCCGCCTGCTGGACGCGGCGGTGCCGCCAAGGCTGCGCGTCATCGGCCCCAACTGCATGGGCGTGTTCCATGCCCCCGGCCCGGAAAGCCAGGGGCTCAACACCCTGTTCATCGAGGAGGAAAGACTCGATCTGGAATTTTCCGACGCCGGCAACACGGTCATGCTCACCCAGAGCGGTGCGTTTTCAGTGACGGCCATCGACAAGCTTCAGCGCTCGCGGGTCTTCAAGGCAATCGTCAGTTTCGGCAACAAATACGATGTCGACATCCCGGATCTCATCGCTTATTTTTCAAAAAAGTCCGGCGTCGAAGTCATATCACTTTATATAGAAGGCCTCGATCCGGGAGAAGGGCGGCGTTTTTTTGAGCTGGTTCAACATCTCACCCAGCCCGTCATTGTTTATAAATCGGGAAAAACCGACGCCGGCGCACGGATCACCGCATCCCATACAGCCTCGATGTCGGGCAGCTACGATGTCTTCCGGGCGGCCTGCCGCCAGGCAGGGGTTTTGCTGGTGGAGCATATCGAAGACCATTACGATGCCGTCAGGATCTTCTCCCTGCTTTCCCGAAAGCGCCCCGCAGGAAACCGAGTGGCCGGGGTCGTGAACGCCGGTTTCGAGTCGGCCGTAAGCGCCGACGAGTTGGCCTGTCTGACACCGGCCGGGCTTTCATCCGCCACCGTCGAGGCGCTGCGTCGGCTCGATAGCGCTGGACTGGTCGACACCCGCTCCTCCTTTCTGGACATCACGCCCATGGCCGACGATCACATGTACGGAGAATTTGTCCGACGGGTTTTGGCAGACGAAAATGTGGATTGTGTCTTCGTTTCCGTCATTCCCCACACCGGTGCGCTGAAAACCCTGCCGGAAAACTGCCGTGAGCCCGGCAGCCTGGCCAACCGCTTGATCGCTCTGGGAAAATCCTCCCCCAAGCCCATGGTCGTCTCGGTGAACGCAGGCCGCTATTATCAGGATTTCGTGAACATCCTGGCGGAAAACGGCCTGCCGGTATACACCGATATCCGCTCCGCCATCCGGTCCCTGGACCGGTTTGCGGCCTTCCACCTCGGGCGAAGTTCACAACGACGCCGACCACATCGGTGTTGACTAATCCGATCTCTCTCTGTAATATAAGCAGCTTGTGCAAATTTTGAGAAATCAATATTAATTAAGGAAATCCCAAACGTTATGATTCAGCTGATCAGAGGTTTTAAGGATATTTTGCCCGGCGAGGTGGAGATCTGGCAGGAGATCGAGCGGGTCGCCCGCACACTTTTCGAGGACTTCGGATTCAAGGAGATCCGCATCCCCATTATGGAGAGCACCGAACTCTTCGCGCGCAGCATCGGCGAACACACGGACATCGTGGAAAAGGAGATGTACACCTTTCCCGATCGTAAGGGGGATCTCATCACCCTGCGTCCCGAAGCCACCGCCTCGGTCGTCCGCGCTTACATACAGCACAAGATGTACGCCGCCGATCCGGTCCGGAAGTTTTACACCATCGGCCCCATGTTCCGGCGCGAGCGGCCCCAGAAAGGCCGGTACCGCCAGTTTTATCAGATCAACGCCGAGGTCATCGGCGTCGACGCCCCTTATATCGACGCCCAGTTGATCTTTCTCCTGACCACCCTCCTTGACCGCCTGAAGGTCACCGACGTGGCGGTGCACATCAACTCCCTGGGGTGCCCTGAATGCCGTCCCGCCTTCCGGGAGGCGCTGACCGTGCTTTTAGACGGCAAGAAGGAGAATCTCTGCGCCGACTGCCTCCGCCGCAGCAGCACAAATCCGCTCCGGGTTCTGGACTGCAAAGTCCCCGCCTGCCGCGAGGCCATGGCCGACGCGCCATCCCTTCTCGACTACCTCTGCGACGGCTGTGCCAAGCATTTTGCATCGGTTCAGGGATCCCTCAATGAACTGGGCGTGCCCTTCGTCATCGACAAGCAGCTGGTGCGGGGACTTGACTACTATACCCGGACCACCTTCGAGATTCAGACCGGGGCACTGGGCGCTCAGAGCGCCGTCGCAGGCGGCGGCCGATACGACGGGCTGGTCAAAATGCTGGACGGACCCGACACGCCGGCCATCGGCTTCGCCGTCGGGTTCGACCGCCTTGTGGAGATCGTGGGTCTTCGGCAGGCTGATTTCGAAAAAACGCCGCAACTCTTTATCGCGGCCCTGGGCGAGACCTGCGCCGAGAAAGCTTTTGATTGGGTGTGCCGGCTGGGGCTCGCCGGGGTTCACACGGAGATGGACATGGCAGGCCGAAGCCTCAAAAGCCAGATGAAACAGGCCGACCGGTCCGGCGCCGCCTTCGTGCTGATCATCGGAGAGAGTGAACTGGCATCCGGAACCGCCATACTGAGGAACATGCGAACGAAAGCACAGTCCCCGGTCCCCATAGACGCCAACACCGTGAAAGCCATCATCGCCCACATTCGCCCCCTTGAAACATGATCTGAAAGGAGACCATTCAGTGTCGGATAAACTTGGTGATATGCGCCGCACCCATCAATGCGGCGAGTTGAGCGCGGGAGACATCGGAAAGAGCGTCGTGCTGATGGGATGGGTTCAGCGCCGCCGGGATCACGGCGGCGTCATCTTCATCGACCTCAGGGATCGACAGGGGATCACCCAGGTGGTGTTCAATCCCGAGGTAAACCCCGCCCTGCATGACAAGGCCCACGGCCTCAGAAACGAATACGTCATCGGTGTCCGGGGGCATGTCGACGCCCGTCCGGAGGGCATGATCAACCCGAATCTCACCACCGGGGAGATCGAGGTCACCGCAGGGGAGCTTCAGATCTTCAATGCTGCGGAAACCCCGCCCTTCATGATCGAAGATCGAATCGAGGTGTCGGAGAATATCCGTCTCAAGCACCGGCACATCGACCTTCGCCGCCCGAGCATCCAGCGGAACATCATCACGCGGCACCGGGCATCGGCCACTGTCCGGAACTACCTCAACGGCCTCGGGTTTCTCGATCTGGAAACGCCCATCCTCACCCGGAGCACGCCCGAGGGCGCGCGGGACTATCTGGTCCCGAGCCGGGTCAACCCCGGGCAGTTCTACGCCCTGCCCCAGTCGCCGCAGCTCTTCAAGCAACTCTTCATGATCGCCGGATTCGACCGCTATTACCAGATCGTCCGCTGTTTCCGGGACGAAGACCTCCGCGCCGACCGCCAGCCCGAATTCACCCAGATCGACATGGAGATGTCCTTCGTGGGCGAGGAAGACATCATGGCCGTCTCCGAGGGCATGATCCGCCTCCTGTTCAAGGAAATCCTCGACCGCGATCTTGAACTCCCTTTCCAGCGGCTCACCTACGCCGAGGCGGTTTCACGCTACGGCCTCGACAAGCCGGACATCCGTTTCGGCCTGGAGCTGACGGACCTTACGGACATCGTGGCCGGATCCGGCTTCAAGCTCTTCGCTTCGGCGGCAGCGGGCGGCGGCGTCGTCAAGGCCATCAACGTCAAGGGCGGCGGCGACTTCACCCGGAAGGAGCTGGACGACCTGGCCGATTTCGTCACCGTCTACCGGGCCAAAGGCCTGGCCTGGATCAAGGTGAAGCCTGACGGATGGCAGTCGCCCATCGCCAAGTTTTTCACCGACGCGGAAAAACAGGCCTTGATCGAACGACTCGATATGGCACCCGGGGATTTGATCCTTTTCGGCGCCGACGACGCCCGTATCGTCAACGACAGCCTGGGCAACCTGCGGAACCACCTGGGCCGGAGGCTCGGCCTCATCGACGACGCCACCTACGCCTTCACCTGGGTCACCGATTTTCCCATGTTCGAATACGACGAGACGGAAAAACGCTACCAGGCCCTCCACCACCCCTTCACGGCGCCCCTGGAGGATGACTGCGACAAACTGGAAAGCGATCCTTTGTCCGTCCGGTCCCGGGCCTACGATCTCGTCCTGAACGGCTTCGAGATCGGCGGCGGCAGCATCCGCATCCATCAGATCGATCTCCAGCAGCGGATTTTCAAGGCACTGGGCATGGCGTCCGCGGAATACGAGGAGAAATTCGGGTTCCTCCTTTCGGCCCTGGCCTCGGGCGCACCGCCCCACGGCGGCATCGCCTTCGGGTTCGACCGCCTGGTGATGCTCCTCTGCGGGGAGCAGTCCATCCGGGACGTCATCGCCTTCCCCAAGACCCAGCGGGCCGCCTGCCTCCTGACCGGCGCCCCGTCGGAGCCCGCCAAGGCCCAGCTGGACGAGTTGGCCATCAAGGTGAGGAAGATCCAGATGGAGGGCTGATCGGCACACGAATATTTTTCCCGGGGAACGCATTTTTCCCTTGACTTCGCCCCGGGTTTTCCACTATATAGGCTTTCGTTTCAACCGATCCCCAGTAGCTCAGTCGGCAGAGCAGGTGGCTGTTAACCACCGTGTCCGTGGTTCGAGTCCGCGCTGGGGAGCCAAAATACCATCCGCTGAAATCAGCGGTTCTTATTTAACGCAAGGCCCTGTGGGTTGATCCCCACGGGGTTTTGTCATTTCTGCCCTGTCTTCGCCGACTTACGCCGCCGGCCACATCCTTCCCGATTCTCCGTTTCGATGCTCTCCGTTCGGGGTTGCGATGCAACCGTGGGGGTTCAGCCGCGGTTTTCGCAAATATCCTTTCCTGATTCTCCCATTCTCCGCTTTTTGAATCCGGCTATTTAACAGCCCGGTTCCCCAAAGCCCCTGCGCCGACATCAAACGCCATCCTCCGGTAGGTATCAGCCGGAAGCCGAACCAAGGG